>NZ_LPVS01000001.1:0-4399 GCF_014843905.1 Mesorhizobium silamurunense
TTCCTTCCTCGGGGACTTTCGTACGCCTGCCGGCGCCCGAAACTCTTCGCGGAAGCGGACCGGCAGCTTCAAGGCTCGGATTTTCACAAGCGGACCATCAGGCCGACACAGGCAGCGACGTGATTTGACCCAATCGCGACTTTCCTGGGCCGATTTTCCTTCCCGAAAGCCGACATTGAGCGCAACCAGCACTCATGACCCTAGCGGAAGCTCTTTACCCCGGGCCGCCTCCATGGCGCCGTCAGTCTCGATCTCGTCGTGTTCGGTTAAGATAACGGGCATCGCTTTTTTTATGCACCGCACGACGGTTCCGTTCGGCTGTATTGTCAGGAGGGCGAATAGGTCGAGTTTGACGAGGTCCTCCTTGATCTTGCGGACACCCTCCCATTGCGACACCCAAGACCCGGCGAAAAAGGCCAGTGGCTTGTTGTCGTTGACGGCGAACCAGGTATTCGGCGCAGGCCTTGTGCGCTGGGTCCGGCTCGGCAGAAAAGTTATCCGATTCGGGCTCGAGGTTGCCGACCAAGTCGGGCAATGCGCATGTCAACTGGAGGACGGCCTGTTGGTTGGTGGTGATGTTTTGAGGTTGCAATGGAGCGAGGCTGCCGCCGGCACCATCGTTCGTCGAGCGATAAATCAGGGCAGCAGCCCATACGATTGGAGACCACAACATTCCGAATAGCGCCCCACGAGCGGAACTTCACGCGGCCAACCTTCTCCTTGAAAATGAGCAAAAATGGTGAGCATCATGAGTTTAGAGACCAGCGGCGTGAGTTCATATGGAACTGGCTTTTGTTCTTATTGCTGCCGCGGCAAGCGTAACGGTTGGCGCTTTGGTTATGGCCTTGCAGCGATGGCGGGCTTATCGCGATAAATTGACTGATGTATCCCTAAAGAAAGACCGCTCCGATGCACTCCTAAAGAGCGAAGGACTGTCGCCAGATGATTTGGCGCGCTTTCGAGAGCTTTTGGAGAAACAATTCGGTTCGACTCCCGCGGATCGTCAAGCTCCTTCGAGCGCCTCTGATCATCCACCCGCGTCACGCCCCGCGGAACCTTCAGCCCCTTCGCCTTCCGCGGACCCTCCTGCTGCGCCGCGCCCCTTGGACGGTCAAGCCGCGTCGCTGCGTCCTGTTCCGCCGCGCCTCCCGAACCCTTCAGCCGCGTCGCCCTTCGAAGAGCGTCCTGTTCCGCCGCGCCTCCCGAACCCTCCAGCCGCGTCGCCCTTCGAAGAGCGTCCTGTTCCGCCGCGCCTCCCGAACCGGCCTCCCGAACCCTCCAGTCGCGTCGCCCTTCGAAGAGCGTCCTGTTCCGCCGCGCCTCCCGAACCGTCCAGCCGGCGAGGTACCGCTGCCCTCTGCGGCGGATGATCCCTTCTTCTCGTCACCCAACCGGGGGCATCCTGGGTCCAGCCGGCGAGGTACCGCTGCCCTCTGCGGCGGATGATCCCTTCTTCTCGTCACCCAACCGGGGGCATCCTGTCGGGCCTACGGACTTTCGAGATTTCACCCTGGATCGCCCCGTCCCGCCACCCCCGCTGAGAAATGCGCACTCTCGGTACAGCGATGTTAAGGTGCTTGACAATGGACGAGAGCTGGACACCAGCGAACCACTGATCAGCAAACGCACCTACGACGTGGAAGTGGCCATCCGAACACGTCGCGAAGGAATTACGAAAGAATCGTCCCAAGTTCCGATTCTCGATGTCGGTCCGAAACGCGATAGGAAAATTTGGGTAGTGCTCTGTCCGATAGTTGACGACGACGACAGTGAAGTGGGTGTCACGGTCAACCAGCGATTCGATAGTCTTGTGCTGCCGCTGACGGGGGACTCCTCATCGAACGCAAGCTTCCGGGTTTCTGCAAGGTTGAGGTCGGGAGCGAGCGTCGCCACTTTCAGTCTGTCGTTTGCGCTCTATTCTCGGCTGGACCTGATTGACAATATCGTCCTTCAAATGACGGTGGCGAACAGCGCAGCGGTCGTGGTGCCACAACCCGCAACAAGATTCGTCCAGCGCAGGCCGGACGGCACGACCATTGGCTTCTTCGGTCAGAGACAATCCCGGAGGGTTACAATCTCGGTCGACCAAACAACGCCCGGAGCGTTTCAGTTCGCTGTGGTCGCCGGGACGCATGGCGTGCCCAGTGTCTATGCCACGCGGACACTTTCTGCGGATATGCTGAACGGCTTCGTATCGGAGTTCCGAACTATACTCGTAGATGCCGTATTCGGTCCTTCGCTTAAGGCCGGCAAGATGGCCGATTCCGAGCGTGATAAAATTCTCGGACAGATGAATCAGCTTGGTCGTCGAATGTTCAATGTTTTGTTCGACATCGAACAGGGCGGTGGCGACATGGCTGCCCTGGGAGAGATGCTACGCGGCGGACTGACCGACGGTGACATTATCCAGATTTCGCTCCTACGCGGGGCGACCGATTTCGTTTTTCCATGGCAGATCCTGACAGTGAACGATAATTTTCGAGATGATAAAGCTGCGGATTTTTACAATCTCTGGGGCAGCCGATACTCGATCGAGGTGAAGCGGTGCGCGGAGGGGGGCGATCTAAGGCCTCCTGTTGAAGCGACTAGATTGCTCCCGTCTTTCTACTACGGCCGATTTGGATTCAAAAACGAACCTGCCCATTTCGCCAAGATTTTGGCCACCGCTGAGAAAGCACTAGTCCATCATCTGCAACCAGTGATAGAAAGTCGTGACGAGCTTGTCCCGGCACTTCTTAAATCAGCGAAGCTTTTCTATTTTTACGCCCATGGATACAGCGCAGCACCAGCAACCCCTGCGGGTATGAAGCTTCGTGAGCATGTGGTCGCAAAGGCACAGCAAATCGATGAGCAGATACGTTTGGCGCAACTTGCTGGGCTGGATGCAAGCGATGATTCTCTGTGGGCGATGAGCTACCGCCAATTCCTGGACACGACGGCTACCGATCCTGATAGCCACTTGCGATTCGCGCGGGGGAAAGTCACTCTCGCGGAACTCACTTCTTATAGAGATCCAGAAAGTAACAAGCTAATTCGGCTGTCGAACGCGCCGGTCGTTTTTTTGAATACATGCCAATCTGCCCAAGTCTGGAATGCACTGGACGGGTCTTTTGTCGGCTTTTTCCTGAAACGCGGCGCGAGCTCGGTTATCGGCACTGAATCGACGATCCCGATTTCTTTCGCCGAGCCTTTCGCAAACGAGGTACTGAACACAATTTTCAATGGTCCTAGCGTTGGCGAGGCCGTTCGCCAAGCGCGACTGGCGCTGATGGCATCTCATAACAATCCACTTGGGCTTTCCTACACCGTATACGGAGCAGCTGACGCGAAGGCGTAATGGAGGCGCGAATGAAAGACCTAATTGCGAATGCAGTCACCATTCTTGGTAAGTCGGACTCCGACGCGCTCTACGCATCGCTTGGTGCGTATTCACGCATGTTTCCGGGAGCGCCTCAAGACTTCGCAACCCCGGCGTCAGATGTCGCCATTCCTGACGAGGTGATGGGGCCACTTGATGATGCCATTCTTCTTGGCAAGCGCATTCTGCATCGATGGCAGAAGGCGATTTACGACCTCGTCTGCGGCACGGAGGATGCAGACCCCCAAGTCCGAAAAACCATACTCAACGCGCTTAAGCTCGATTCGTCCGACGCGTTGGCGGCAGCCGTTGCTACCGTGCTGATTTCATTCTTCAGCGTCGCACCAGCTGTCGCTGCAGTTGTTGGAGTGCTCTTCGGCAAGGTACTTCTCCCAGCTGCAGGGGAAGAAGTATGCTCATTTTGGAAGGAGCGCATGGTCTGAGTATCTATCGCTGGCAGAGGTCAACAACAGCCGAACGCTCAACAAGCGCGAAACCTTTAATTGCACTCCGTGCGGCGCTTGTCACTCAGCGTCGCGCCAATCGATGAGCCATCCTAACAGTCGCGCATCTGGCCTGTACCATCTCCGCAGCCGTGCCTCATCCGTCCCGCAACGGCGACGCGCGCATCATCGGTGGAAAGGCGACCTATGTCCCGCCTCCTGCGAAGCAAATCAGGTTCCCATCCGGGTCTTGCACTATGAAGGTGCGAGCCCCCCAGGGCTCCACCTTCAAAGGCTGATGGAACGTGACGCCCGCTTTCTGAAACCTTCAGGAACAGCGGCTTGGCATCGTCTAGGATGAGCGTGGTAGAAAGGGCGTCGCGTTCCCTAGTCCGAAAACTGCTGTCGAACACTGGGCCGCCGACCTTTCGCAGGTTCAAGCGGGCAAGCGCGTGGAACGTCGCGAACTGGCGCAACCGCGACCTCAGAGTGGTCGCCTGCGACCGTCAGCTTTCAGGAAACGGCAATGCTGATCTATACGGCCGAGATTAGCGCGAAGCAGCCATCATTAAGTAAGCCAATTGTCGTTGTGGGTCAG
>NZ_LPVS01000028.1:0-33142 GCF_014843905.1 Mesorhizobium silamurunense
GCGGAATCGCTGTCCGGGATTTAGTGGAATTGCTGTCCGCGACTTACTGAACCGGTGTCCGGGACTTACTGAAACACGCACCGTCATTCGCAAACTGCTCGGCGCAAAATTCGATTCGCACCCCTGCCATCTGGCATCGGAATTCGTAGGAAGCGCTTTCATCAACGTTCTGGAATCGCCCCCAGCGGCTCACATCGTAAACGACAACCGTTTCGAAATCGGCGTGCCCGCTCTCAACATCAGCCAGCAGCTGCTGCAGACCGGGCCGCCCATCAAGGTTGAGCCCGCTTCTGCCGGCGTCCTCATATGTGGCGACGATGTCGTAACCCATGAGAGCCGCATAGTCGCGGATCGCATCCCTGATTTTCAATGGAGTAAGTCTGTCGGTCGGTGGACATTCGCAGATACTGAGCCGCGCGAATCCGCCGCCTCTCTCGAGACCCGATGCGGGCCGCTGCAACCTTGTCCATTCCCTTGCGCCGTCGTGCCGATGTCTGAAATAGGCCCGCTGGCGTAGCTGACAAGCTATGTAGTGACCGAGAAGACTCGCTAGCCACTATCCAGGTGCGTCTGAAGGCTGCAGCACCAGTTAGCAGGTCGGCTGAGTTGAACGCCGCGTGTCTCTCTGCGCCCCAGAGCCTGTCCCTTCGCACTCTACGCAGCGCACGCTCACGCCAGGACATTTATGTTGGTGCGTCCCCGCCGGGCAGCAATGGCCATTAGAGCTTCGCCATCTCGGGCATTCGAACATCGTGCCGGTGCCGCCGCAGCCTTGGCACTCGCTTTCGAATAACTCTAGTTCCATTTCACCCACCCCGTCGACATTGCCTGGCAATGCCGCTAGCCCCAAACGCGAACTTCGGCTGGCGCCCACCAACCGTCTGCCGAAATTGCCATACACCAATTAGGCTTTTCTAAAAAACAATATTCGGCCGAGCCGGCCACCGCTGTGAAGGCCGTCACACTGGCCCTGCGTGAGGTAGCTGGTCTCCCTCGGTGACCGCACCGTCTTTCCGTTTTGGCGACCATGCTGTTCAACAGCTGGGAAACCATGACTCACATCGTGAGCAGCACGAACCCTCCATAAGGACGAAGCCGGAAAGTCACTGGACGATCTGGCTACGCAGTCCGTGCAAGGTGAAGAAGGTGATGTGGCGCCGATCTCGATCGAATTCGCAAGACCCGGTCGTGCGGCCAGGAGCATGGGCCTTGTTGCGGGTCTCGAACTCAATCGTCACCTTCGGAGGATCGGACCGCTCAGTTGCGCTGAGCCGCCTGTAAGTCAGCCCGCGATCCTTGGGCGACATCATCAGTAGTAGGAAGAACTCACAGCGAGCGATTGGCGTCTGCGCCGGCTCCGACCGAGCTGGTGAAAGCATCAATGCATAAGCGCATAAGGCGGCCATCAGCAGGCTTGCCGCCATGCCTACCATATTCCGCTGCCGGTAGCGCCTGACCGCGCTGGCGAGCATCAGGGTTCGGCTTAAGGGCGTTTTTGAATTAAGAGGGGGCGGTATCCCAACGAAAATATCCGCACCCTCTCCCTTTAGCAGATGGTGTTCATCGCATGCCCGCGGTTTTCCCGCATAACAAGGTCATAATCATCTTTGGTTTACTTGTTCCCCGGGCCGGTCGTTGTTGTCGACGTTGAGCAATTGTTGCAGTCGGTCTTGCCGTTATTGATCTGCCCGCTCGGTCCGGTCGTTGTGGTAGTCGTTGTCGTCCCATTATCGTTGTTGGGTGGGTTTCCGCTATGTCCCTGTTCACTGGTGGTTGTCGTCGTAGTGCCTTTAGGATCCGCAAACGCGGGAGCGGAGACTGCGAATGCAAGCGCTGTCGTGACGATAAGGATCGTTTTCATTTCGTTCCTCCTGACATGCTACGCACGCCGCATCATTGGAACGCGGCACGGCCTCCCAATGCCACGCCGAACGTTAAGATTAGACATAACTAATATTCAAATGCAATGCATTTAAAGTATTGGGACCGCGCCTTGCGTCCCGGCAGATACACCATGGTCGTCTGTTGCATGCAGGTGACGCGGAACAGGACGCTCCCGGTAACGGTCTCAATTAAAACAACCACTTACTCTTAACGTTAGCACCCGTCTCGCCGGCTACCTCGTCCCATAGGTGCCTGGGCAGAGCGGGCGTAATCGCGGCATTGACGCGCATCAGCATTTCGGGGGAGCCGCGCGCGTAAAGTGACTCAGTCGTCAGATTTGTTGTACCTCAAGCGGCTTAGAATTTCGCATTCGGCGCCAGAAACATGCCCCTGCATGGCAAAGGCGGACAACCGCACGTGCAATTGTACTCACGATCTTGGAGCGGATGTTACTGCCGCGAAGGCACCTTTGCCGTTTAGCAACCATGGCCTTCAACCACCGGGAAACCCTGACTCATTTCGTGAGCGGGCTCCGCCGCCGTTCCGCCGTAATGCGAGCCCACTGCGGCCGGGTACGCCCCTGTTTCTTTTGGTCTTTGGGGCTTCGAAGGAGTTCTGGAGATGATGATCAAGAAGGTTCTTGTAGCGGTGCTGATGACCGCGGCGCTTGCCGGATGCGAGACTCAAACCGAGGGCCAGCAGCGGGCCACGACCGGTGCGCTGATCGGCGGCGCCGGCGGCGCGCTGGTCGGCCAGGCCATCGGCGGCAACACCAAGAGCACGGTGATCGGCGCCGCGAGCGGTGCGCTGCTCGGCGCCGTCGTCGGCTCGGCCACCACCCCGCAGCGCCGCGGCGAGCAGCTCTGCCGCTACCAGGACCGCTACGGCCGCATCTACACCGCGCCCTGCGACGACCGGTACTACAACGGCGACTATTGACCTCTGGGTCTTTGATTATGGGAGACGGCGTTTTCTACGCCGGCTCCCTCGTCTGTCATCCTTTTGCACGCTTCTCGATGTAGAACCATTTTTGCGGCGGGCTGCGGAGGAGGTCGAGATGACGACGAGCCTTGCCGGCGCGCTGAAGAACCGCGGCAAACATGCAGTGAAGCGACTGATCGGCTACGATAGCCGCAACTGGCTGCGCATCCGCCAGATCGAAGCCTTCACGACCTTCCTCGAAGTGGCCAACCGCAAGTCGCGCGACGTGATCGAGATCTCGCCGGGCTGGAACCGCTATTGGAAGGCGATGTGCCCGAACTACCGGTCACTCGATTTCCCCGACTTCGACATCTGCAAGGACCGCACCGAGGAGCAATATTCCATCGTCATCGCCGACCAGGTGCTGGAGCATGTGCAGCGACCGCTGGCGGCCGCCGCCAACATCCACGCCATGACCAGGCCCGGTGGCTGGGCGATGGTGGCGACGCCGTTCCTGTTCCGCGTGCATGCCCGCCCACACGACTACAACCGCTGGACGCCGGCGGGCTTGAAGCAATTGATGGTCGAGGGCGGCTTCGCTGAAGACGATGTGCAGGCGTTTGGCTGGGGCAACAAGGCCTGTGCCAAGGCGCATATCGGCGGCCCGGTGCGGGCCTACGGGCTTTGGCGGGATCTGAGCAATGACGAAGAATATCCGCTTATGGTGTGGGCCTTTGCAAAAAGGGCGCCTTGAGTTGCACCGGCTAGCATATTGCTCAGCGTTGGTTCTGTTTCCGCCACTCTAACGGCGCGGTGAACGACCCGGCCCACAGGCCGCGCTTAGCCGACATGGCCTCACGCTGCGCGCGCGCATAGAAGCCGGCGCTGTATTTTCGCCAGTCGAGCGCTTGGCCCTGGCTGACCATCCATTCGCCGATGTCCACACCACCGGCGGTGCAGACTGCCACCATGCGCTTGTAACGGTCGCGATCGACTTCGACGCAGGACAGCGGCCGATGCGCGTCGAGGAAGTCCGCCAGGGCGAATGCGGCCTTCTGCCCACACCGGTAGTTCTTGCCGGCCGTGTCGAGGCAAAGCTGATCGCTCTCCGGCGCGTCGATGCCGTTGAGGCGTATCCGGGTGCCGTGGATTTCGACGGTGTCGCCGTCGATAACGGAGGCCACACCGACCAAAGGTTCGGCCGCCGCGGGCGAGGCGAACAGAAGACCCAACCACAGCGCCGCGCGGCGAGAGGACATGCTTTCTCCTGTTTTCCATGGGAACGAAGCTGGAACCAGAACGCCTTATCAGCGGAATATTCGTGGAGTTGAAGCCTGGCGACATCTAACCCACTGATATAATTCGATCTGGTATCCCCTTGGTAAGGGAGAGGTCGAGAGTTCAATCCTCTCTCGCAGCACCAGCCTATCGCGGTAGCGGTGCTGGCAATTGGCGGGTTCGTCGCCGCATAGTCGATCTGGTATGGCCTGCTTCGCCTGCATCGCGCTGACCAGATTGCGCGTTCATTCTCTTGATGCCGATCTTCGGTATTCCGACAGCATATACTCTCCTTGGCGAGCCGATAACTCCGGTCGCCGGAGGCGCTGTCATTCTGTTTGGCCTCTCATCCTTGCCGTTCGAACATCTCCGCAGCTCGCAGTCACTTATTTCGAAAATAGTCGAAATAGCGTTGACGGGCCGATATCGGGAGAGTAGCGTTATTTCCATGAAACTCGAACAAGCAGCAAAACAGCTTGAAGCGCTCGGCAATCCAACGAGGCTCAACCTCTATCGCATGCTCGTCAGATCCGGTGATGCAGGCAGGCCTGTTGGAAGCCTGCAGGAAAAATTGGGCATTGCGGCGTCGACGCTCTCGCATCACCTGCACCGCCTGGTTCTGACTGGATTGGTGACGCAGGAGCGACAGGCGACGACGCTGATTTGTCGCGCCAACTACCCCGCGATGAATGGTCTGATCGGCTTTCTCGCGGATGAGTGCTGCGCGGATGCAGCTTGCAATCCATCCGAGGAAGAAGCCGTCGCTTGATCTCTTTTTGCCCCTTATTTCGATAGTACCGGAATTATGGAAGGTAGAGAAATGACAATCGCTGAAGATCTCCCTGTAGCCGTAATCGGCGGCGGGCCGGTCGGCCTCGCCGCAGCGACGCAACTTGTCGGCCGCGGTATCCCGGTAAAGCTCTATGAGGCTGGCGCCCAGGTCGGATCCAATCTTCTCGATTGGGGCCACGTTCGGCTGTTCACGCCCTTCAGCTATTGTGTAGACGCGGTGGCGCGACAGCTTCTTGAGAGCCGTGGGTGGCGCATGTCGGAACCCGAGGCATTCCCGACAGGCAAGGAGCTGGTCGACAACTACGTCGCGCCGCTTGCGAGCCTTCCCGAACTGGCGCCGTCAATCGAAACCAATGCTCGCGTCATTGCGGTCTCGCGATGGGGAGCCGACAAGGTCCTGACCCAGGGACGCGAACACAAGCCCTTCATGCTCATCGTCGAGACCGCAGCCGGAAGGCGACGGGACAGCGCCCGTGCGGTGATCGACGCGTCGGGCACCTGGCAAATGCCGAACCCGCTCGGCGCGGGCGGCATACCGGCCGAAGGTGAAGCGGAATTGGCAAGCCGAATTGCCTACGGCATTCCGGATGTCCTCGGAAAGGACCGCCTTTTGTATGCAGGTCGCACGACCTTGGTGGCGGGGTCCGGCCATTCCGCTGCCAATGCCTTGCTGGAATTGGCCGAGCTTGCAGAAACCGAACCAGGCACCTCGGCGATATGGTTGACGCGCGGCGCCGACCTTGTCCGCATCTATGGCGGCGGCGATCTCGATGCCTTGCCGGCTCGCGGTGAGCTTGGATCCGATGCCAGAGATCTCGTTGAGAGCGGCCGCGTCCAGTTGGTCACAGGCTTTGCAACGACGGCGATTCGCGAAGTCGACGCTCGCCTGCAGGTGGAAGGCCTGACCGCGGATGGCACACGAACCGTAGGTCCTGTCGACAGGATCATCGCCGCGACGGGCCAACGCCCTGACCTCTCGATAACCAGAGAACTTCGGCTGGACCTTGATCCGTGGCTTGAAGGCGTCAAGGCACTCGGGCCGCTCATTGATCCCAATGAACACTCCTGCGGCGATGTTCCGCCGCACGGTCACCGTGAGCTCAGCCATCCGGAGCCCGGCTTCTACACCGTCGGCATCAAGAGCTATGGCAGGGCGCCGACCTTCCTGCTGTTGACCGGCTATGAACAGGTGCGCTCGGTTGCAGCAGCAATTGCCGGCGACTTGGCATCCGCCGACGCGGTGCATCTGGCACTGCCCGAGACCGGGGTCTGCACGACCACAAGATCGATTTCTTCGATCTCCGCGGCCTCGAAAGGCTGTTGTGGCGGACCGGCGCCAAAAGAAGTCGACGCCTGCTGCGTTGCCGATGCGGAAGCGAAAGCTGTCGGCAAGGGCGTTTGCGGTTGCGGCGTCGCCGCATGACCTTGCGATCGCCAACGGCCGGCGTCCCGAAGCGCGGCGCCATCATGACCGTGCTGGGATTGACCCAGATCATGGCCTGGGGGTCGTCCTACTATCTCCCGGCGGTGATCGCACCCCGGGTGGCGGCCGACACCGGCTGGCCGCTGGGTTGGGTGGTGGGTGGCCTTTCGCTGGGGCTTCTGGTCGCCGGCTTGATCTCGCCTCGCGTGGGGTCGTCAATTGAACGTCGCGGCGGTCGCCGCGTCCTGGCCCTTAGTGCCATGGCGATCGGCGTTGGCCAGATCGGCCTCGCGGCGGCGCCCGACCTCGTCGCTTACATCGTCGCATGGCTGGTCATCGGGCTGGGAATGGGCGCAGGCCTTTATGACGCGGCTTTCGCCACGCTTGGCCGCCTCTATGGCTACGGCGCACGTTCCGCCATCACCACGCTTACACTCTTCGGCGGCTTCGCCAGCACTGTCTGCTGGCCGATCTCGGCCTTCCTGATGGCAGAGGTCGGCTGGCGCGGGGCTTGCCTGTCCTACGCCGCCGTTCAGCTCCTGATCGCGCTTCCTTTGTATCTGTTTGTGTTGCCTCGAGACACGCAAGAGCTGACGGCCAAACCTGCACGAACGGATCCGGCGGCGCCCGACAGGGAGAACAACCCCAAGCTCGGAACCATGGTCGTTCTGGCTACGACGCTTACGCTTGCAGCGGTGATCTCTTCGACATTGTCGGTCCATCTGCTCACGATCCTGCAGGGCAACGGCATGGCGCTTGCAGCCGCCGTTGGGCTTGGTGCCCTGGTCGGTCCGTCCCAAGTGGGCGCCCGGGCAGTCGAAATGGTGGTTGCCCGCTACCACCATCCGATCTGGACCAAATTCGCGTCCGTGACATTCGTGGCGATCGGCGTATCGGCTCTTTGGGCAGAACTGCCGATCATCCCAGTGGCGCTCGCCTTCTATGGCGCCGGCATCGGCCTGGAATCGATAGCACGGGGAACCCTCCCTCTCGCTCTGTTCGGCCCGTCAGGCTACGCCAAACTGATGGGCCGCCTTGCCATGCCGAGCCTGCTGGCACAGGCGGCGGCTCCGTCGGTCGGCGCTTTGCTGTTGGAACGTGCAGGAGCCCAAGGCATGCTGGCTGCGCTTTCCGGGCTGGCCTTGATCAACGTCGTATTGGCCTGCGGGCTGGGTTGGATCGTCATGCGCCGCCCGAGTTTCCCGGTTCACGCTCAATAGCACCCGAACGGCACAATTGCTGTTCAACCGCCATGCTTCAAATAGGCCGGCGTGCTCTCCTTTGGCTGGAGCCGTCATTCGTATCGATGACTTCAAGGATGCCGGCTGCCCAAGGTGGGTCTACCGCCGTCCTTCCCAGGCCCTATGAGAGGCACGGGCGTGCGGAATACATCTTGGCCCTCTGAAACGTCAGCTCTTTGAAGGGGAGACCGGTATTGCCGCTGTGCCTGCCGATGATCCGCCACCTGAAATCCCCCGACCTGTTCGGCGCGATCGACCGCGTGCCGGCGCTTGGCGCGCCGGCTGGCGGGCGCACGTTCGAGGTCTTCAATCCCTCGACCGGCGAACTGCTGGCGGAACTTCCCGACATGGGCGTCGAGGAGACGCGCGCCGCGATCGACAAGGCCTATGTCGCGCAGGCCGAATGGGCAGGGCTGACCGCCCGGGAGCGCAGCGAAATGCTATGGCAGTGGCATCAGCTGATCGTCACCCACACCGACGACCTTGCGGCGATCCTCACCGCGGAGATGGGCAAGCCGCTCGCCGAGGCCAAATCGGAAGTCTCCCATGCCGCCGCTTATCTGCAATGGTACGCCGAAGAGGCCAATCGTATCTATGGCGAGACGATCTCGGCGCCGTCGACGGACCGCCGCATGCTGGTGATCAAGCAGCCGATCGGCGTCGTCGGCACGATCACGCCGTGGAATTTCCCCGCATCGATGGTGGCGCGCAAGATCTCGCCGGCGCTGGCGGCGGGCTGCGCCATCGTGCTGAAGCCTGCCGAGCAGACGCCGCTTGTCGCAGGCGCCATGTTCGCGCTCGCCGCCGAGGCCGGTTTTCCCGACGGCGTCGTGAGCCTCATCTATGCCTCGGAGGGGGCCGAGGTGGGGCGTGAGCTCTGCCACAATCCCAAAGTTCGCAAGATCAGCTTTACCGGATCGACCGAGGTCGGGCGCCTGCTGATGCGCCAGTGCTCTGACCAGATCAAGAAGGTCAGCCTCGAACTGGGCGGCAATGCGCCATTCATCGTCTTCGACGACGCCGACATTGATGCCGCCGTGGACGGGGCGATCCAGGCGAAGTTCCGCAATGCCGGCCAGACCTGCGTTTCGGCGAACCGCCTTTACGTGCAATCGGGCGTTCATGACGAGTTCGTCGATAAATTCGTGGCACGGGTTCGTCAGCTTCAGGTCGGTGACGGTTTCGATCCCGGTGTCGCGATCGGCCCGCTGATCGACAGGCATGCTCTGGCCAAGATCGAATCCCACATCGCCGACGCCGTAGCAAAAGGCGGCGCGATCCGGTGTGGCGGAGGCCGGATTGGCGCGGACGGCACGTTTTTCCAGCCGACGGTCCTTACCGATATCTCCAGCGCAATGACGGTGGCGCAGGAAGAGACATTTGGGCCGTTGGCTCCGGTCATCCGCTTCGAGGATGCGGATCAGGTCGTGCGTGAGGCCAATGACACGATCTATGGCCTCGCCGCCTATTTTTATGCTTCCAACCTAAAGCGCGTCTGGCGCGTGGCCGAAGCCTTGGAATACGGCATGGTCGGCATCAACACCGGACGCATGTCCTCGGAAGCCGCGCCATTCGGCGGGGTCAAGCAGTCGGGTATCGGGCGGGAGGGTTCCCGCCACGGTCTCGAGGATTACCTTGAGATGAAATATCTCTGCATGGGCGGCATCTGAGGCATAAAACGAGCAGGGCGGCTTTTGAAGAACGAACGTGTCGCGGAATTATCGCCCGAGCAGGTCGTTGGGTTCCGCCCGCGGGTTCAGTTGCTGATATGCGACAACGCCAGGTCAGCTTCGTCCTGAGCCTCCCACAGAAGTTCTTCCGCTGACCGGAACATGTCCTCGAACGCCAGTTCATGCTCGAATACAACGCCGCCGACGCGGATGGTAAGCACATCCTTGTCGCCTTTCGGCGCGAAATAGATCTGTCCGACCGCTTCTCGAACGCGTTCGCCGATCTCCTTGGCGTCCTGCTGCGTCGCGCCGGGGAGGAAAACGCCGAACATCGAGTTTCCGATGCGCCCGATCAGATCGTCCTTGCGCAACGAGGATCGGATAGCCGAGGCGATGAGACGCAAGGCCTCGTCGCCCCATCCAAGGCCGAAGCGCAGGTTGATCGATGCAAGATGTTCCGGGTGGATGACGAGGAAGGCGCCCGAACGCGGGCCGGATGGCCGCGCCGCCCGCCTGTCGATCATTGACGTGAACACCGCCCCGTTGAGGCAGCCGGTCAGATGGTCGTAGGTGCCGGACCTGGTGAGCTCCTGCCGGTAGCGGCGGATCTCGACCTCTCTCCAGCCGAGCAGGGCAAAAAGCGGCAGACCGATGATGACGGGCAGAAGGGCGGCCGTGACGACGCTGCGGCCGAACGGCGTCAACGCGTCGCTGAGCAGGAGCAGATAGTTCAGGCCGAGCGACAGGCCCACGCAGCCGGCGGTCCCCAGGACGGATAGCCAGGCGACATATTTCCAGGCTCCTGTCGACGCGGTCTGCTTTTTTGTGCTCACTGGCCAATCTCCTGTTGGACGCATTGGCTTAAAGGCGGTGTGTTACGATTTCCGTTTCAGCGAGGCCTACAATTTGAAGGAAATCAGCATCGTTTCTCCGAAATGCACTCGCCAGCGGCTGCGACCTGCTTCCCGCTTCGACGGTTTGATTCGGTCACTGAAACAGGTCAGCGTTTGGTAGGACCGCCGAGCTGCTTTAACCATTCCGTTTTTACGCAATGCCGGAACGGAAAGCCGTTACGCGCTTTTCCGGGATGCCCTATTGCGGCGGGCCGAAGATGCCCATCTCGGCACCCCTGGCTACGGATTCGGCCTTGCCGTAGATGCCTGAGGGGGACGCCATTGCCCAGCCGTTGGCGACAAGCCAGGCGCCGACATCCTGCCTGCCGAGTATGCAGGGCGCGGCAACGGCGAAGCGGTCGACATCGGGCGGCAGGATACATTTGAGCGCCCGGCCGCGCAGCCAGGCGTTGAGGGCGGCGCGAGCGCGCTGCCCACAGGGCCAGACGGCATCGCCGAACGAGCAGGTCCTGTCGGGATCGATGTCGACGGTCCCGCTGATGACGACCCGGCGTCCCATGGCTTCGAAAATCGCCGACGAGGTGGCGACCGGGCGATAAAGCAGCGTCTCGCGCCACTCCTGCGGCATCGGCGTCTTCGGTGGCGAGGCAAGACCGAGCTCGCCGAGCGGAGGGCGGGGCTCGATGCGCTCGATCACCGCCACGTCGAGCGGCGGCGGCGCGATGAGGTCCTCGGCGACCCTGCGCGCCGGCCGACCTAGCCGCATGTCATGAATTGCGACGTGAGGGCCAGGCTGTCCTCTGCCTTCGTCCTGGGCCGGCGGGGAGGGGAGTTCGCCCGGCAGCCAGCGGCTGGACGCGGCAATCAGCAGCGCGCCGGCGACCAGCCCGAGGCCGCCGAGCGTCGTGGCAAGCCGGCCGGTCGATTTCTCCTCGCCCAAAGCGCGCCTCGTCGTTTCACCGGATCATACATTAGGCGTCGGCGACATTGCTTGAAAAGCAAGGCGTTGCGTTAAGTCTCGCGCAACCAATGCGGTCTACAGTCGAGCATCGGATGTCGAGGGGATGACATGACGCGCAAGCCGATACTGCTGTTTGCCTTCCCGGCCCTCATGCTGTTCCTGCTGGCGGCGGAGCGGACGGCGACATTCCTGCTCGGAACTTATTCGGCCAGCCCGACCATGTGGCGCATCTGGCTCGAGCTGCGCCCCTTCTCGACGATGTTCTGGCAGCAGGTGGACTTCTATCTCGGCGGCTCGATGGTGCTGAACGCCGCCATCATCTTCGTCGCGTCGGCCGCCTGCTGGATGGCCTGCCAGGCCAAAAGATCCGCCGGTTTCTTCCTCGCCAACCATGCCGCGCTGATGTTCGCCGGGCTGATGATAGCGGCCGGCAGCCATTCGGAAACGGCGAGCACGATCGCCACCTTCACCGCGCCGCGCGGCTTTCAATTCTCGCTGGCGATCGACTTCACCTTGAAAAACTGCCTGGTGCTGTGCCTTGGCCTTGCGGCCTGCGCCTATTGCCATGTCGCCTTCCTGCGCGAGGCAAGGCTGCGCGCCGAAGCCCGCGCCGGCCGCGTCCTGGCGCTGCAGCGTGACCTTTAAGCCGCACTGATCGAAATGCCATCCGCTGGAGCAATTCCAGGAAAAGTGTGAAGCGGTTTTCCGTTCGGAATTGCGTCAAAAACAAAGAGACAGAGCCGCTTCAGTGAAGCGGTGAACCGCTCTGTCGCCCGGCGCCGCGTCAGTTGATCTTCTTGTAATAGACTTTGCCGTCGGCCTGCTGGATGCGCTGATAGGACGGATTGGGTCCGGGCGGCGCGGCCTTCCGCTTGAACGTCGGCGAGGCCTCGACGGAGTCCGGCCCGGGGTTTTCAACTGCCGACGCCTCCGCCACGGTCGTGCCGGCGAAACCGGGCTCTGGCGCCCGCGGCATCTCGGCGTCGGCGGCTGCCGGCTGGCCCTGCTCCAGCCGGGCAATGTTGCCGTTGATATGGCCGAAGCTCGCCTGCAACTGCCGGTCCAGCGTCTCGAACCGGCTCTGGAAGCCGTTGTTGACGGTATCGATGCGGGCGCCGATCCGCTGCTCGAACTGGCCGAGCTGGTCCAGCCGCGCCTCCAATGCCCTAAGGTCGTTGACGCCGCGATAAAGATAGATGGCGGCCGTCACGTTGACGAAGGTGACGAGCGCCGCGCCGGCGGCGACGACGCCGATTGTCACCGCTCGGTTTGGTCCGCCCGGGGCTTTTTCCCGTTCGCCGAGTTCGATTGCCGGAATCTCCGGCTCGCTGATCATCGTCATTCAACCACCACCTTTGCGCCCACCGCGACGCGCTTGAAGAGATCGATCACATCTGTGTTCGTCAGCCTGAAGCATCCGGACGTGCCGTCGAAGCCGACGCCCTTGGGATCGTTGGTGCCATGGATGCGATAGAGCGTGTCGCGCCCGTCGCGCGACAGATACAGCGCCCTGGCGCCGAGCGGATTGTAGGGGCCGGCGGGCACCATCGCCGGCAGTTCCGGTCGGCGGACGCGCATCTCTTTCGGCGGGCGCCATTCCGGCCATTCGGTCTTGGCTGCTATCCTGACCGTGCCGGTCCAGCCGAAGCCGTCGCGGCCGACGCTGATCTGGTAGCGCAGCGCCTGGCCCTTGCTGGTGACCAGATAGAGCGCCTTCTCGCTTTTGCGGATGATGATGGTCCCGGGCTGCTCGCCGGTCTGGAAGGCGACCGTCTTGCGCAGGCTGGGGCCCATGGCGGGAAGCGGCGGCAGCCCCGATCCGGCTTCCGCGAAACCGCAGGCCGGCGCCAGCGCGATGCTGACCAAGCAGGCGCCGGCAAGGCGTGTCGCTATCCGCCGCATTTGCTTTGACGCAATTCCGGACGGAAAACCGCTGCGCACTTTTCCTGGAATTGCTCTAGCGCTGGGCATTGTCCAGCCGCTCCTTGAACATGCGCTTCAGCTCCTTGTTGAAGCGGGCCCGCCCGTCCACCTCGGAGGGCAGGATAGCGCGGTTCAGCGCGTCGGCCAGCAGCGCGTTGTCGAGCGCCAGCGACTTGATGTGCGGCGCCTTGAAGATCTTCTCCAGCTCGCTGCGCGAGAAGTGGTTGCCGAACCATTTGCGCTTGTGCTTGTTGGCGACCAGTGTGATCGAGACGGCGTTGCCGCGCAATTCGCGGATCTTCTTGTAGAGCCGCTTGCCCTGCCGAAGCGAGGCGACGTTGAGCTCGAAGACGATGAAGATCTCGTCGCTCGTCTGCAGCACCGAATTGTGCCATGGCGTCTCGATGTTCGGCAGGTCGATGACGATGTCGTCGAAGCGGTAGGCGACGAGGTCGAGCAGGCGGAAGACGAAATCGGCGCCGTGCGGCTCGAACGGCAGTTGCGGCCGCTCGAAGGAATAGAGGGTCAGGCCGGACGGCCTCGACAGCTTGATGACGTCCATCAGCTCGACATCGAGCCGGTCCGGCTGGCCGATGATGCCCGTGAGGTCGAACTGGTTGAACTGGTTGAGATAGGCGCCGCAATTGGCGCTCTGGAAGTCGAGGTCGACGAGGCAGGTCGAGGCCGCCCGCTCGGTCGATTTCGAGGCGAGATGCTCCGCCGCCGAGATGGCAAGCGTGGTCGCGCCGGCGCCGCCGCTGGCGGCAATGAAGGTGACGATCCGGCTTTTGGTGCCCTGGTTGCCGGTGTCGTGGAAGGTGACGGCGTTGAGCAGTTCCTTGGGGTCGAGCGGCTTGTGCAGCCAGTCCGACGCATTCATGCGCACCAGGACGCGCGTCTGTTCCGACGTCAGCTCGCCCGAGACCGCGATCAGCGGCACCGAGGCCCAGGTCGAGCGCGCCTCGACGAGCGCGTTGCTGCCGAGCAATTCGCCATTGCCGAGATCGAGGATAATGATGCCGGGACGCGTATCGACCGGCGGCCCCTTGAGGAACTCGACCGCCTCCGAAACCCTGACGTCGTAGATCGCCAGCGCGTCGAGCCGGGTGGTCACGTCGTGCCTGAAATTCGGATCGGACGAAAACAGCGCGACCTGCTTGCGTTTCGTGGGCAGAACTCTGGTGTCGATGGCGTTCATGGCCATGTACTCTTTAAATCTTCACCCGTTACTGTACTCAGCATGGAAGGCATGCTCATGTTGCCGAACCCGAGCAGTGCGCCCAGGAAGAAGAACTGGAATTGATGGTTGATGATGCTGACGGTAATGGTCGGCACCGGTCCACTTGGGCGCGTCCAATAGCCAAGCCCGGATGCCTGATACTGAATCCGAACCTCGGACTTCTTCAGCATTGGCAGGAAAGTCTGCATCCCGGCGCGGCTGGTGCTGCCGCTGAAGATCAGGTCGAAGGCGGCCTGGCTCACGTTGAGGTTTTGGCAGGTGGCACCTGCTCCGCAAACGCAGGAGGCAACTCCGGCGCTATTGGCGGTGCAGATGTAGTTGTAAGTGTTTGCCGGCACCGCGGTACCGACTTTGGCTAAGTCGCTTTGTGTCAACGTCTCGGATGAGAGTCCGCTGGCAACGGGAGCGGAAATTTGCGCCAGCCGAGCACCTGCCTGGACCGCTTTGTTTGCCGCGTTCCATTGGTAGAAGGCGTATCCGAAGTCGACGAAGCCAAGCAGCAGGGTCAACAGCAACGGCATTGCGATAGCCGCTTCAATCATCGCCGCCCCAGACTGGCAGCCCCAGAACCTGTTGCGCGGCGTCACCATCCGAAGACACGCTCCTGATGGGCAACGCTGAGAGTGAGGTCACCAAAGCCAAGATAGGACCAAAACCCGACATCAGGATACGTATACGACGTGCTGACCGTCACCACGTCGACGGTGCTCTTGCTGCTGAGATAGAGCTGGGTGCCGGTGCCAGGGTCGACTGCCGCGGTCGAGGATTTGCTGACCGTTACTTCCGTTGTAGTCCAACCGGTGACCCTCGCGCTGCCGCCAGTCACGGCACCGTTCACCGCGAGGTTTTTTGCCAATCCCGAACAGGTGTCCCAATCGCTGCTGCAGCGCGCCATGTAGCGAGCCGCATCCTCGACGCCGGCCTTGAGGAGCAGACGTGTGTTCAACATATTGGAGAACTCGAACACGCCGGCTGACAACAGGAGCACAAAGGGTGCGACGATCGCCATTTCGACCAAGGCTGTGCCGTCCTCGTCGCGCCGGAAGAGTCGAATGATTTGTCTGAGCTTGGTCATGAGACTCACCGATACAACTGAGCCTCGTTTCGAAATGCTTTGTCGACAAGAGTATTATTCGCAAACCCGCCGTCGACATCGACGATCTCGAGACTGATCGGCTTCTCGCCGGCTGTAGGATCCTCAGGGTCCTTGGTGTTGTCCTGCTTTTGAACCGGAGTGTTGATGAACACGCTCGCATAGCCGTCCGGTTTAATCTGGACGTGTCCGTTAAGTTTGTCCCTGTTGGCGATGCAGTCGACGATTGCCATGTTGAGGAGCCTGCGATCGGGATCCGCCGTCGGCGTGTCACCCTTGAAGCACGACGGCGTCCCGGTTTCTTTCGTCGGATTCTTTGATTGATCTCCTACGAGGCCGTTCGCGATCTCATATTTATAGACGTCATATCGAGAAGGCGGTTGGGTGCTCGATATCGGGTTGGTCGCGCTTGGAATGCTCGGAAAAGCGGCTCCCTTGTGATTGACGCTCCAGTATGTCGACCAAAAGGTCGTTGCATTGGTGATCTTGTCGGACATTCCTTTTGAATCGACGTAATTGTTGCCGGGAGGGAGGGGCAGCGCCGTCCCATCAGCAACAGGGTCGTATTTGCTGCAGCCGGTCTTCTGGCCCTTGCGGACGTTGCTTGCCGGTCGGTACTGCCAGTTCTTGTTTTCCTTATTCAGTGACCCGCTATAGAGATCGAACCGGGTATTCAGTCCGGTATTCACCTGGCCCAAGGTGACGCCGGTCTTCGTGGTGAGCGCATCTCGGTTATAGCACGTGCCAGCAGTGCCAATCGCTATAGCATCGCGCAGCGAACTCAGGTTGTTGTCGATCAGGCCGAAGTTGCCGGGGCCGGGGTTGCTGTCGACCTTGAGGATACGAAATTCGCGACTGTAGGTGTCGCCCGATGCGAACGCCTGCTGGATCGTTTTGCTGGTTGCCGGCGTGTCGGTCTCGAACGGGTTGCACATGAAGATCGGCACGGTTTCGCATATGGACTGGGTGAACCCGGCCACCGCCTGGGGATCAATGTCCATGGTGTCGCTGGCACCCATGAAGTTGGCTGGAAAAATCGTTGCGAAGGCGCCCGCGCCATCAGCCAGGCCTGACGGGTTCACCGTCACTTCCGCGAACGTCACAGCCTTTGGATCCGTGCTGGCCCAGTTCACGCCGTCCGAGTCGACACCGGCGGCGCTTAGTCGCGTGTTGTCGCTGGCCGGTATTCCAGTCAAATAAGTTACCGTTACATCGGACAGGGCGAGTTGGTGATTGCCCGATGTCGAAAACAGCGTCCTGTTGGCGAGGAGATTGGTGACGGCCCTATCGGCTCTGGTGATGCTATCAGCTCTGCCGTCGAGCTCCGCCGCTGCCGCAAGCGCCAGCGCGTCGACACCTTTCTGCAGATCGTTGTGCAGTCCGGTGGCCCGGCTCATGTCGATAGTCACCAATGCAAAGCCGACAAGCACCGGCAGCATGATGGCGACAAGGATCATCGCTATGCCGCGTTGATCGTTCCAGAATTCACGAATGGTCCTCAACATGATCTACTCTCTGTTCCATTCGTGCCAGGCGTCCTCGCTCGCCTGACGCACCGCATCCTTCTGTTTACTTCGCTGCGCTGGTCTCGCTCGATGGACCGACCGTCATGCTCGTCGCCGGCGCCGACCCGCCTGGCCCCAGTCTGTATTTCTGGACGACGGCGACCGACCGTGCGCCGTCGCCTTCGATCTTGGTGTTGTTCGAAGCCGGGTTGTACGGATCGACCGTCTGCAGCAGCTCATTGGCTTTCTGCGTATCGCCCGACGCCAGGGTCATCGTGTCGTAATTGTGCAGATAGTCCGCCGCGCAGCCCGCAAGCAGGCTGGAACCGAGAAGGACAAACAGGAGCTTATTTCTTGACATAGACCAGCTTGTCCTTCGATTTCACATCCAGCATGTGGCCGTAGGGGCCGGTGACGCCGTCGCCATGCTCATACTTCCGGATCATGTCCTTGTTGACTTCGAGCTGGCCGAGCAGGAAAAGCTCCGGGTCGTTGGCCGGTTTCGTCTTGTCGAAGGGCGTCGCAAGCTGCTGGCCGGGCCTTACCGGCCGCACGAGATGCGGCGTCACGATGACCACCAGCTCCGTCTCTTCCTTCTGCGTGCTCGAATTGTGGAACAGCGCGCCGATGATCGGCACCTGGCCAATCCACGGCACCTGTTCCTGCTGTATGGTGTTCTTGCTGGAGAGCAGGCCGCCGACCGCGAAGCTTTGGCCGTCGCGCAGGTCGACGACGGTCGCCAGCTTGCGATTCGTGAAGATAGGGTCGCCGGCGGCGGTGAAGCCGGTCAGGTCGCTCACTTCCGGCGCCAGCTTGATGTGGATCTTACCGTCGTCCAGCACCACCGGCGTGAAGTTCAGATTGACGCCGAACTGCTTGAATACGATCTCGACTTCACCTTGGCTGTTGACGCTGCGCACCGGCACTTCGCCGCCGGCATTGAAGCTGGCCGTCTCGCCGGAAACCGTGGTGAGGTTCGGTTCGGCCAGCGTGCGCACAACGCCCTTTGCTTCCAGCGCCTCGATGATCAGGTCGACCTTGATGTTGCTGTCGATGATACGGGTAATCAATGCAGCGAACGGATTGGTATTGGACAGCAGCCCGGTCAAAATATCCCCGGTCCCGGCCACCACGTTGTCTTTGTCGACTGCGGCGATGCCAGTGCCGGTTCGCGTCGTGCCGCTCCTGTTTGTGCTCCTGAACGACACGCCCAGATCGCGCCCTGCATTGCGCTTGGCCTCCAGGATGCGCACCGACAGATTGACCTGCTCGCTGTCGTCGATGGTGACTGCATTGATGATGGCGTCGGGGCCGTATTGCTGTGTCACCTCCACGATAGATGCCAGCGTCGCGGCGTCCTTGACGTGGCCGCTCAGTCGCACCTTGCCGTTGATCGAGCCGATTTCAATGCGGGCCTTCGGCGCCACCTGGCGAATGGCTACTGCCATGTCGCTGACATCCTGGCCTACCTCGATCTGGATGGCGCCCAGCGAGCGCTTGTCCTCGGAAAACAGGTTGACCGTGGTGGTGCCGACGCTCTTGCCGATGATGTAGAGCGTCTTGTCGGTCATCGGCTGGGCATCGGCGATCTTTTCGTCACCGACGACGATATCGCCCAGCGTCGCATTGACCTGGATCGTGGCGGATTGAGAAACGGGCACGAACACGCGGTGCAGCGACGGGCTCGACACATCGATGAAGCGGTCAGCCGCTATGGCCGGGTGGCCAGAGATCGCCGATACGCTCAACAGGGACAGCGCGGCCGCCGCTGTCCTCACCCAGAATCCCTTCATGCCTCGTCTCCCACTGCTGCCAATTGGCAGCCCCTCGTTTGCCGGGCGTTTCTAACGTTGGCGCGGCACGTCATACGTTTCGAGCTTCACGCCCCGGAAGACGCCGATTGTAGCGCGGGCCGGCGGCTCCGGCTGCACATATTTAACTACTTCCTTTACAACTTCCTGCACTTGTGGTGCGGGCGCCACAGCCGGCTTCACCTTGCTCAACTGATCGAGCTTGCTGCCCACCCGGTCTACCGCCTGGGCGAGCCCGTCGATCTTTTCGTTGGCGCGCTTGCGCTCCTCGGCTGCCGCCGCTTCCTCCGCAGCCTTCTGCCTGTCGAGCTCTGCCTGACGTTTCGCGACATCGTCCGGCGTGTCGCCGGTCAGATCGGCGAGCGTCACACGCTCGGTCGTCTCGCCTTTGCTGCCCGCGGCCTGACGGAGCGCCAGCGACAACTGGCCGGCGCCGGCGGCTAGAGTCAGCTTCTGCGCATCCTTGGTGCTCACTTCAACGGTCACCGCTTTCACCACTTGCGGATTTTCCTTGCTCTCGTCGGCGACCTGGTCGACGGCAAGCACCTTCACGCTTTGCAGCAGCACGTCGACGAAACTCTTGTCGGCGCCTTGGTCGCTGCGCACGCTGCGGGTCAGGAGAATATCCACCCGGTCACCAGGGAAGACAAATCCGGCAACGCCCAGCACGTCGTTCACGCGAATGGAAACGGCCTTCATGCCTTCGGCGAGCACTGCCGAGAGGGTGGCGCGCTGTCCGGCGCCGGTGATCTTGCTGGCCAAAACCGGTTCGTTGACGCTGATCGGCTGCAGGGCCTGACGCGTCCCACTGCCGGCCAGGGCCTCTTTTACTGTCTTGAAGGCCCCCGTCGGCACCGCCCCGACCGGCCATGCGATTTCGCGCAATTTGTCGGCGCTCAGCGTGTCGCCGAATTTCAGCGGCATTGCCGCGACCACAATGCTGCCTGCTTGCACGCCGTTGGATTGTGCAAGCGCATTGCGCTGGCCCGCCAGCCAAATATTGATGAGAACGACCGCCAGCACACCGAATATGCCGGCCAGAACGATCATAATGAGTGTGTTGGCGCGCATAACCCCAAGCCCCGAGCCAATAACGCGGGATACGCCCCGCCACGATTGAATGCAGGCCCGGATTTGGACAACCCGGGCCTGATTTTCTTCAAACGATCAAGAACCCGCACCGCTGGCGCAGGAACCGATGCCGGAGTTGTCCATGGCGCTGCACAGACCCGAGAAGCGGCCCGTCACCCAGCCCCCGATACCAATGATGAAGCCGATCGCGGCGACCGCGATGATGCCGATCAGGATCGAATATTCGACCATAGCAGCGCCGTTTTCGTCGTCGCGGAACTGCCGGGTCATCGTCATGAGCTTTTTCATGCCAATTTCTCCCTTTGGAGGTTTGAACCCGACGAGACAGAGCCAAGGAATGAACCCCATACCCAAGCATCCCCCGTCACGTTCAATCCTTGTCCCGCAAAAAAGCCGAGTCAAACGGATTAACAGTCCGTTAACCTTTCAATACTCGATCCGAAGGTTTCTCATTTTTCACAAGAGCTTGATTCGCTTCATTTTTCAAGCGATCTTAACCATTCGTTCACAATTCTGCCTCGTTCGGCCGAGGGTTCCAAAACATTAGGGATCATGCATAAGTCACTATATCTGGCAATTTACCCGAACAGGTGCCTTTGAGGTGACGGAGGTCCTAAGACTTTGGTCGGTGCGTCAGGAGCAGGGAAAAATAAAACGATTTCTCCAATGCGGTTTTCTTAACTATGTCGGAAGTAATACTTCCACTGTGTCCTCTACGCCGCTTGTGCCCCTTGTGGTTAACGCTTAGTTTCGCTGTTGGGGGAAATTGGCAGGGGGTCAGCGCCATGTTGGGTCGCTTCATCAAAGGGCCGAGTGAGCAGCGCACGCCGCAATCAACGGCCGTGCCCGTGGTGGCGAATGGCGCGGCAGTCGTACAGCCGGCCCCGGCGGAGCCAGCTTCCGACGATTTCCTGTCGCTCAAGGTAGACCTGCATCGCCATCTCATAGACAGGTTCAATCTTGCCACCCTTGAGAATGCATCGAAGGATGAGATCCTCAGTGAGATCCGGCCGATCGTGCGCGAATTCGTGCGTGGTCGGAATGTGCCGCTCAACGCGCGCGAGCTCGATCAGCTGACCAGCGATACGGCGGACGAGATGTTGGGCCTGGGTCCGATCGAGCCGCTGCTCAAGGACGACTCGATCACCGATATAATGATAAACACGCATGAACGCGTCTTCATCGAGCGCCGCGGCGCGATCGAGGAAACCTCGATCCGTTTTCGCGACGAGCCGCATCTTCTGCGCGTCATCAACAAGATCGTCTCGAACATCGGCCGGCGCGTCGATGAATCGTCGCCAATGGTCGATGCGCGTCTCGACGACGGCTCGCGCGTCAACATCGCGGTGCGGCCGATCTCAGTTGACGGCCCGCTGGTGTCGATCCGAAAATTCTCCAAAAATCCGTATTCGCTCGAACGCTTGATGGCATTCAACTCGATCCGCCAGCCGATGATCGACATGCTGCGGATCGCCGTGCAGGCGCGCAAATCGATCCTGGTCTCGGGCGGCACCGGCAGCGGCAAGACGACGCTGCTCAACGCGTTGTCGAGCTATATTCCCGCCAAGGAGCGCCTGGTCACCATCGAGGATGCTGCGGAACTGCAATTGCAGCAGCCGCATGTCGGCCGGTTGGAAACGCGTCCGCCCAATGTCGAGGGCAAGGGCGAAGTCCGCCAGCGCGAACTGGTCAAGAACGCGCTGCGCATGCGGCCGGATCGCATCATCGTCGGCGAAGTGCGCGGCGAGGAGGCCTTCGACATGCTACAGGCCATGAACACCGGCCATGAAGGCTCGATGACGACGATCCACGCCAACACGCCGCGCGATGCCATATCGCGCCTGGAGCAGATGGTCGGCATGGCCGGCATGCCGATGACTCATGAGTCCATCCGCGCTCAGATCGCCTCCGCAATCGACATCATCGTGCAGACGCAACGCCTTTCCGATGGCGGCCGGCGTGTGGTCTCCATCTCGGAGCTGACGGGTATGGAAGGCAATGTCGTCCAGTTGCAGGAAATCTATCACTTTGTCAGACGCGATGTGGCCGCCGACGGATCGATCATAGGGGAGTTTCGCGCGACCGGGGTTCGTCCGCGGTTCGCCGCCGAGGCCGCCACGCTTGGTCTCCACTTTGGCAAGGATGTTTTCAACCCGCAGGTTGCCTTGTGATGCTGACTGGACAGGCGCTTCTCTATTTTATCTACGCCGTTGCGGCGGCTTCCGTCATTCTAGCCGGTGAAGCCTTCTATCTCTCGCTCGCCAGTCGGCGCTCACGTTTCGCCGCGGTCAATCACAGGCTTCGTCGCCTGGCCGATGAAGCGCCGGCGGAAAAGACGTTGCAAAGCCTATTGCGTGAACGCGGCCTGACCGACTCCGGGGACTTTGTCTTCGGCCTGGTCTGGCTGAACAGGCTCTATACCCAGTCGGGAATCACCGGGAATCCGCTGACCTTCGCTGCCAGCTTTGTCCTCGCGGGCCTCACTTTGGCGTTGCTGCTTTGGTTTCTCATCGGCCTTTCCGAGCCTGGAGCCCTTATCGTCTTCCTGGTCGTCGGTTTCATCCTGCCGCTTCTTGTCCTTCGGCGCGCCCGCAGCAAGCGAATCCAGAAGTTCGCCAAGCAACTCCCCGATGCTCTGGACATGATAGTTCGGTCGCTGCGCGCCGGGCACCCGGCCTCCGTTGCCATTGGCCTCGTCGCTCGTGAGATGTCGGACCCGCTCGGAACGGAATTCGGCATCGTCGCCGACGAAATCACCTTCGGGCTCAGCATGGAGCAGGCCGTAAGAAAGCTGTCGGAACGCGTGGGTTTCGAGGGACTGCATTTGCTGACGGTTTCTTTGTCGATCCAATCGAAAACCGGCGGCAACCTTACCGAGATCCTCGCCAATCTTTCCTCCGTGCTTCGCGAACGGCAAAAGTTGCGGATGAAGATCAGGGCGCTCTCGGCCGAAGGGCGAGTCTCCGCCTGGGTTATCTCGCTGTTCCCGGTCGCAATGTTCCTGATACTGCAGGTCATTGCGCCGTCGTACTATGGAAAGATCTGGCATAATCCAGTCATCTTTCCGGTGTTCACCGTCTTCGGCGGATGGGCGTTGCTTGGCGACTACATCATGTATCGCATGGTCAATTTCGACTTCTAGGAGTGACCATGAACCTGCTTTCGAACATGAACGACCTGACCCTTCTGGTCTCCCTCGCCGTTTTCGCGGCGGCGGTGGCTTTGTTCCTGTTCGCGGCGCTGGTTTTCATGCCCGCAATGCAGACCCGGAAGCTCGTTTCGGACAGCCTTTTGGGCGAGGGCTCGGTCGACCCGCGATCCATTCTTGGCCAGGATCAGCGCGCCAGGCTTGCAGCGCAGAAGCCGATCGATGCCTACTTCAGGGCGGTTGAAAAGGAACACATGCAGCCGGACGCGCTTGAGGCGAAGCTGTTCCGCGCTGGTTTCTATCAGAAGAGCGCACCTTTAATTTACACCCTTAGTCGCCTCGCCTGTGTGTGTGCAGGCTTTCTGATCATGTATGCGCTCTTGTCGTGGGTGCTGCCCCCGCGACTGCCCGGTTTCATTGCTTTGGGCGGCTCCGCGCTGCTCGGTCTGGCTTGCGTCGTCATACCCAGCATCATGCTGGATCGTTTCGAGAACACGCAGAAGCAGATCTATCGTCGCGCCTTTCCCGATTTCATGGACATGATGATCACCTGCGCCGATGCGGGCATGAGCCTGGAGGCGGCGGTCGAGCGGGTCAGCCACGAACTCGCCGGCACTCATAAATGGCTGGGCATCCAGCTCTCGATCATGAATCTGCAACTACGCGCCGGCAAGCCATTGCGCGAGGCGCTGCGCGAGCTTGCCGATCGTATCGGCTTGGAGGAGGCAAAGGCCTTGGCGGTGCTCTTCCGGCAGTCGGAAGAGCTCGGCACCAGCCTGACGGAGGCTTTGCGCGTCTATAGCGCCGAGATGCGCGACCAGCGTATTCTCCAGGCGGAAGAGCGCGCCAATTCTTTGCCCGTCAAAATGATGATTCCACTGGGGCTTTGCATTTTCCCTGTGGTGATGATGGTGATTATGCTACCGGTCATCATTCGCATGAAGGGCATTTTCTTCTAGCCGATCAGATGATTAGCTTATAAAAGAGATTCGGGGACTCGTGGGACACAAAATGACCGGGCCAAAGCGCCTCGCACTCGCGACCAGCCTGCTGCTTATCTTTCTTGCAGGTTGCCAGACGAACGGCACCACCGGCGTCGTGCGCACCAACGAGCCTGCAAAAGGCGACTACACCGCCTTCGGCGATACCTTCGATGGGCTGAAAACGATCAGCGATGTCGACTACTATGCATCGGACCAGGCGGTTACCGAGGCCAAGACCCAGTTCCGTTCCGAGAACTACGGCAATGCCGGCGCTCTGTTCTATAAAGCCACGCGGCTGGCGCCTAATGACGGGGTCGCCTGGCTGGGTCTTGCCGCCTCCTGCGACCGCATCCGGCGCTTCGACCTTGCTGACCTCGCCTATGGCCGGGCCTATCGCTTGCTCGGCGCGACGCCGGAATATTACAACAACCTGGGCTACTCCTATCTGCTGCGCGGCAAGCTGCAGGAAGCGCGAACGAATTTCCTCAAAGCCTATGAGCTCGCGCCCAACGATCCGACCGTGGCCAATAATCTGAAGCTGCTGTCGTCCAGTGTGCAAAACATAGAGCGGTCATGAGCCTTCTGCTTGCCGCGTCGCTGTTGCTTAGGGCGCTGGCCATCCCGCTCCTTGGCAAGATCGCCTGGACCGATTTCACGACGCAGAAGATTGCCAACCGTGACGTGCTGCTGCTGATATGCCTCGGTCTCGGTTCGCTCCAGCTTGTGTCCGTGCAGACCGGATCATGGTGGGACATGGGCCTGAGCGGGATCGGCTGTGTCCTGCTGTTCGTGGCGCTGTTTCCATTTTGGGTCCTGCGCAAGCTGGGCGCCGGGGACGTGAAGCTGATGGCGGCCGTGCCGCTTCTGATTGGCGGAAACGGCCTTGTCGTGTTCACGATTTTCCTGCTGATCTTCGCGCTGGCAACCGCGGCACTGGTCAAGAACCCCTTTCTCCTGCCGGCGGGCGCGTTCCGTCTCTACGTTCAGCACATGGACAGGAAAGGTGTCGTGCCATTCGGCGTGCCGATCTCGGCCGCCGCGATCTGCGCAATCCTGTTCCAGATCTATGGCGGTGTGATGCTGGCCAGCAGCTCGGGGGTACTGCAGCAGCTTAACTAGAGCAATTCCAGGAAAAGTGTGTAACGGTTTTCCGTCCGGAGTTGCGTCAAAACAAAGAGATAGAGCGGTTCGGCTTCCGAGAAACGGTGAACCGCTCTAGCGTTTAGGTCCGGGGGGTCCTTCGATGTCAATAGCGAGGCTGGCGGTTCGCAGCAGTTCGGCGGCGTGGCGCGCCA
Organism: Mesorhizobium silamurunense; assembly: GCF_014843905.1. Lineage (NCBI taxonomy): Bacteria > Pseudomonadati > Pseudomonadota > Alphaproteobacteria > Hyphomicrobiales > Phyllobacteriaceae > Mesorhizobium > Mesorhizobium silamurunense. The sequence goes on from NZ_LPVS01000028.1 coordinate 25,115, forward strand.
ATCAGCCATTCTTCGTGACGGTAATTGCCTATATTCTTATCGCGCTGATCGCTGCGGCGCATTGGAAAATTGTCATCGACGTAAAACTGTACAATAAAAACTTCTTGTTTTTTGGGTCTGTAGTAACTCTTATTCTTGTTGTCGTGGTTTCCGGCCGGTTGATCATTGAGCGGCCGGTGCAACCGTTGCGCGCCATAAAGAATCTTATGCTTTCTAACAGGCTGCCGGACCGAATTATAGTCGGATTGCCGGTTGCGCTCGTTCTCCCGATCTTTTTCTCGGTGTTCACCAGCATCAAGGGAGGCATCAGCAAGATTCAACCATTCTATGCCGACGCGGCCCTGACTGCGGTCGACAGGGCAATTCATGGCGGGATCGATGCCTGGAGATTTTTTCATCCTCTGCTTGGCTTCGGCCCTGTTACTTTCTCGTTGAACGTTCTCTACAATCTCTGGTTCGCTGAGGTTTTCATCGTTTTGTTTTGCGTCGTTTTTTCCACCAGGAACGAGCGGCTGCGTTCCCAGTTTTTGGTCGCGTTCGTCCTCACCTGGGTGTTGCTAGGCAACGTTTTGGCGGCGGCCTTCGCTTCAGTCGGACCGGCATTCGTCATGCCCTTCTACGGCGACGGTACGTTTTCTCCCCTGATGGACTACCTTAAGGCGACCGATATCACCTATCCCGTTTCGGCGCTGGATACGCAGAGCTATCTGCTGACAAATGCCGGGCTTGATGGCCCCCGCCTGGGCAGCGGCATTTCGGCTTTTCCATCGGTTCATGTCGCTACCGCGACCTTGAACGCGATCTATCTCTGGCGCTTCGGCCGCGTGCTGCGGTGGGGCGGCATCGCGTTTCTAATCGCTATCCAACTGGGATCGGTGCTTCTGGGCTGGCACTATGCTGTCGATGGATATGTTTCAATCCTTGCAACATCCGCCATCTGGGCCGCCGCCGGTTGGCTGTCGAGAAACTGCGTGCGCCCAGAGGCTTAATGATCGCCAAGCTCTTCTCGAGAACTCCGAAGATGCCGATGGTCGGTCTTGCACATGTCTGTTCGGAGGCCTGGCACGCCAACCGGCCGTTCTTCGTGACCGTGGCGGCTTACGCTGTGGCGGTCGCCTTTGCTGCGAGCTACTGGCAAATTCCACTCGATCCTCAGATCTACAGCGAACCGTTCCTGCTATTCGGGGGCGGAGTTACGTTTATCCTCTTTGCCATCGTTGCGACGCGGGTCATGCTTGAACGGCCGGAGCGACTGCTTCCTCGTCTGGTCCGTCGCTTGTTGGAAAACGACTTGCCCAACCGGCTCGTCATAGGTTTGCCGGTTGCCTTGACCTTGCCTGTCTTCTTTTCTCTTTTCACCAGCATGAAGGGCGGCCTCAGCAGGATAGTGCCCTTCTATGCCGATTCCGCAATTATCGCCGTCGACAGGATGATCCATGGCGGCCAGGACGCCTGGAGGACATTGCACCCTCTCCTCGGAGCCGGGCTGCTGACCTTTGCCCTGAACCTTCTCTACAATCTTTGGTTCGTGGTGATGCTCGTCGTGCTGTTTTGCGTCACGTTCTCGACAGGCGATAAGCGTCTTCGGTCGCAATATCTGGTGGCGTTTGTCCTGACCTGGGTGCTTCTGGGAAACGCCGCAGCGACCATTTTTGCCTCGGTCGGACCTGCTTTCATCATACCTTTCTACGGCGATGATACGTTCTCCCCACTGATGAATTACCTTCAGGAGACAAACGCGGTCTATCCGGTGTGGGCTCTCCACGCACAGGGGAATCTTCTTGCCAACGCCGCCCTCGATGGGCCACGCCTGGGCAGCGGCATATCAGCGTTCCCTTCGCTCCACGTAGCCGTGGCTACGCTAAACGCGATCTATCTGTGGCGCTTTGGCGGGGTACTGCGCTGGGCCGGCGTGATCTTCCTGATCGCCATTCAATTGGGCGCCGTGCATTTGGCCTGGCACTATGCCGTTGACGGCTACGCATCCATGCTGGCGACGCCGGTCATCTGGATCCTGGCGCGGCGGCTTTCAAAAAATCCAGGCAATGGCTACGGGAAGTTATACGAGATCCGATCTTGATTTCGGCTGACCTTGCTTCAGGGCCCCCCATCTCGACGGGTCCGTGGCGCCTGTGATGCAGCGCCTGCTGCAGCGCCATATCACCGCGGTCGCGATGATCGAGAAGTAACCGTCAATTGCATAGTGCCAGCCGAAATACACTGAGCCGAAGAGGATTATGCCTGCATAGATCCACGCTACGGCGCCGACCCGTCGATTCAAGCTCGAAAGGAAAAGGGCGTTCAGCACGGCAACAGCGACGTGGAAGCTGGGCATCGCTGAAATGCCTGTCCCTATCGAGGCTTTGTGGGTCGTATACGACGAATAAAGGTAATCGGTGATGAGAAGGGTGTCCGGTCCGGCATCGCTTGCCTTAAGCGATCGGATAAGATCCTCGAACATATCCGGATCGAACAGCCGGTCGTAAAAAATCGGCCCGGCCGACGATGCCGCCAATCTCACGGCCACGCCCAGAACGACTGCGCAGGTGATAAGCGACAGGAAATAGCGCTGGCGCTTTGATGCGTCGTCGAGCCAGGCCGCCACGACGACGACAGTGGCAAGCACAACGAACCAAAGCTGCGAATAAAGGATGTAGAGCGCCCGATCCACGATGTTTGGGATCGGCAGGGCGCGCGCCCATCTCCACGGATCGCCGAAATGCATGGCGGCGTCGAGCCTTGCCAGGATCTGATCGGCAAAGAACGGCACCATCTGCGAGAATTGGTGCTTGAACGCAGTGAATGCGGCCAGGCAGAGTATGAAAATTCCAAGTGTGATTGTTGCGCCCAGGCCGCGTGACGCCAGTTTGTGCCGCAGCCAGCTTGCTGGAGCCCGTGGTTGGCTGATGATTGCCGCGACGACCAGCCCGATCAGGATCAGGAAGGGCAACAAGAGATAAAGCAGCCTCAGCCTGGACGTGCCCAATGCAGCGAAATAGGTGTTGGGGAACAGATAGGCGGCTAGCCCGGCATAGCACAGGCAAAAGACTGCGAGCTTCGCGGAAGCTGAGAGCCGCGATCGTTCCGCAGCTATGTCAGGCGCCATTTCCATTGCCGCACCGGCTTTTTCTTGATGACGGGCAGAGGTGGCGGTTCGCCGGAGACGGCTGGTCTCGGCGCATCGAACATCAGCCGTTCGATAAGCGCGACGGCACCGGCCCCCACCGCGCCGACAACAGCCAAAATGAGAAGCTTTCTAAGAAAATCCAACGACCCACCACCCCAGTGAAATTCAAAACCCCGAGGTCTGTTTCTCCACCAGCTTCAGCTTACCCTTTTCCACCTTAAAAAACGGCATCGATCTTTGGCTCGAGCCGTCGGCGCGGAAGCGGAACAGGCCGGTCGAGCCGCGGAAGCCGCTCGTATTTTCCAGCACCTGTTTGGAGAAACCGTTCGGGCCGACCGAGCTCGCGATGCCGGCCGACAGCGCCACCATGTCGTAGGCGTAGGCGACGTTGACGTCAGGCTGATAATTGTAGGTCGCCTTGAAACGATCGGCGATCGGTCCGGTCTCGCTCTGGTCGAGCGTCGCGATATAGGCGCCCTCATAGAGCGGATCGATCGGGCGCTCGAGCCAGCGGTCGGTGCCGACCAGGCTGACGGCCTTGCCCGGAATGCCTTTCGCCTTCAGCGCCGCCAGCACCGCCGTCGGGCTGCCGTCGCCGCTGGCGACGACGACGGCGTCGGGCGCCTCGACCAGCGAGCCCATGTCCGACACCACCTTCGCGCCGTCCGACGCCGAATAGGGAAGCGTCACGGCAAGCGTCGCGCCATAAATGCTGAGCGCGTTGGTGACCCTGGCCTCGACGGCGCCGGCGCTCGCGCCCGCTGGTACCATGAGCACGAATTTCTTGGCGCCCTTGCTGGCGACCGCTGCCGCGCCCGCGGCCGCGCTGTCGGCCTCGCTGAGCCGCACCGAATAGACGCCCGGGCCGCCGGCGAAATTGTCGGCCAGCGCCAGCACCGGCGGCCGCTGCGTGCCGGAGAGCTTGGCAAGCTGCTGCGCCGCCGCAAGCTCGGCCGGGCCGATGACGATCTTCACGCCGCCCGAGGTGATCGCCTTCACCGCCAGGTCCTTGGCGTAGCCGCTGTCGCCGCGCGTGTCCTCGATCGTCAGCGTCACCAGCTTGTCGCCGAGATCAGCCATCGCAAGCCGCGCGGCGTCATACATCTTCCTGCCGTTCTCGCCCGCGCTTCCGGGGGCTGAGAGCGGCAGCAGCATCGTTATCTTCGTCGAGCCGGTGCCGAGCGTCAGATTTCCCTTGGGGGCGGTGGTTGCGGAACTGGCGGTCAGCTGCGCGGGCGCGGCGGCGGGGCTGCCGGCCTGGTTTGCCGGCGCTGCGATCGCCGAGGGATCCAGCACCTCCGATGCGCCGTTCTTCGACTGGCAGCCGGAGGCCGCCGCGACAACGACGAATGCGAGCGCCAGAGCCATTCCAGGAAAAGTGCGCAGCGGTTTTCCGTCCGGAATTGCGTAAAGACAAATAGTTGGAGCAGTTCGGCGTTTCCATGAAACGATGAACTGCTCGAAGCCTCGTAAACACCTGCTCCGGAAATGCCTCGCCACGCCGGCATGCATGGCAACCGGCGCCGGGCGCGCGGAGGCGGCCGCCTCCGCCCAGGCTCTCATGGCCATCATCACAGCCGGTCGGCGCGCCTGTCAGCTCAGTGCATGTACTCGACCATGCGGTCGTGGAAGCACTCGCACTTGTTCAGGTAGTCCTCGTCCTTGTAGTTCGTCTTGAGGTAGCCATAGGCCTTGCCGCAGGCGACCTTGGCTTCCGACGCCCAGACGAAGGCCGGGCGCGACGAGTTGATCCATTCCGGGCTGTCGGCGACGGCGATGGAGTCGTCCATCAGCTTCACCACCCGGTCCTTGAGCTCGACCATGTTGTCGGTCAGCACCAGGTCGGAAGTGCCGACGGTGCGGCAATAGTTCACCGCCGGCTCGCCGATAATGTCGGCGGCAAAGCCCGTCGACCCGGCCAGGAGCAGCGCCGCGGCCGAAGCCAGAAATCTTGCACCACGCTTCATGTAAGTCCCTCTCCAAATTACCAATTCATGCTTCGCTAATGCATAGCACGGGGGTGTGGCCACGCATAAGCACTAAATCGTGGTTGTATGCTGTACGTGGTTCGTGTCGTCGTAAAGGATGTTGATCGTGCCGGCGGCAGGTCCGTTCTGCAGCACGGCAACATCCACGAAACTGGCGCCGCCGGTGGTGCCGTTGGTGTCCACGCTCAGCGTCTTCGTGCCGGCGTCATAGTGCACGTAGTCGCCGATATTGCCCCCCCCCGTCGTGTCGAACAGAGCGGTCAGGTCGATCTTATCGCCCTCGCCGCCAATGCCGGCACCGTGGTAGTCGGTGATCAGATCCTTGATGTCCAGGCTGTCGAGCTTGAACGTGTCGGCGCCCGCGCCGCCGGTCAGTGTATCCTGGCCGAGACCGCCGATCAGGATGTCGTTGCCGTCACCGCCGAGCAGTTGGTCGGCTCCCGCACCACCAAAGAGCGTGTCATTGCCGGCAAGCCCGGAAATGGTGTCGTTGCCGGACGTGCCCGATATGGCGTCATCGCCCGCCGTTCCGTTGATCGGAGTACCCGCCGGGTGTTCGCCCAAAGTGGTGACGGACAGGGTCTGCGCCGCGGAATGATCGCCGTCGCCGTCCACGCCGGACACCGAGAAGTTGAACGTCTGATCCGACGGCAGGATAAGCTTCGAGTAACCGAAATTGTCGAACTTGGCCTTGCCCTCCGTAACGGTGAACGTGATGGAGTTGAAATCACCTGTCGGATTGATGGTGAGCAAGCCGTCGACGCTGGTCGTGGCCGTGCCCGTAAGCCCGGTGTCGGTCTTCCAGGTCATGGTGAAGGCGCCAGCGGCCTCATGCTCGACAAAGAAGTTCAGCTTGTCTATCCCTGTAGCGAAGTTGATCTGGAACTGCTCTCCCACATCCAGATTTCCATTTTGGACGCCAAAGCCGTTGCTCGTCGGTTTCAGTTCTTCGGCGCTGCCGATACTGCCATTGTTATTGGTATCAACCGCCTTGAACGTAGCATCTCCCAAGGTGAACTGTATGGTGCTCGCGCCGCCAGACACGCCGCTGAAATCGAATGTCTGGTCGGCAACAGGGCGGGACTCGATCAAGGTGAACGTATAGGTGCCGTCCGGGTTGATCTTCAGATCGAAGAAATTCGATCCGTTTACCTGCGCGATCAGGTCCGACGAGCCGTCGACATTGTGGACAACAGGCAAGTATGTCACGCCGCTGATGTTGGTGAGCGGTGTGATCTCGATCGACGTCTCGCCGTCGGCACCGAAGGCAAGGTCGTGCGTGCCGGTCGCGACGTTGTTGTCCTGATTGGCGACGATCGCATTCTGGATATGCGTGAAGGTCGGCCCGTCGTCGTCGAAGGTGATCTGGTTCGACACGTCGGCGGTGTTGCTCTTCACCATGTCGTGGTCGCCGTCCGTGACGGTGACCGTCACGCCGAGACTGCCGGCAGCTAGTGTCAGGGTTTCGTCATAGCTATTGAAGCTGTTGGCGGCCGTTGCTTCGGCCGGATGGTCCAGGGACAGATACTGCTCGACCATGACCGCGCCTGTCGCGGCGTTGATCGTCATCGCAAAAGCCGCCTGGCCGTCGAAGGCGCCGCCCGACACGACACCGACAACCGTGCCATTGGCCAATTGCTGCAGGTTTATCGCCGAGCCGTCCGTCAGCGTCAGGCCCGAACTGGCGTTCGTCACCGTCAACGCGTAGGTGGTGCTCCCCGAGGCCGCGGGGCCATCCGCGCCGAACGCCGCGTTTACCGTCACCAGCGCTCCGACGCTCGTCGCCGTCGAGATGTAGCCCGACCCCGATACATCGGGATCGTCGCCCTTCACGATTGCGCCGGTGTCGATCGTGGCGACGCCGCTCGAGGTCGCTGTCTCGTCAAGCGCGACTTTGGTCGCCGGAGCTGCGGTTACCGTCAGCGACGGGATGTCGTCGTCGAAGCCGATGTTGCCGCCGAGATCAGTGCTGACCGTCGAGGTCGCCTGGTCGTGGTCGCCATCGGTCACCGTCGCCGTCGCCGACAGCGTCACGAGGCCGTTGCCAAGGTCGATATGGGCGTTGTTGTTGGTGGTGTCGAGGCTCTCGGGCAGGTGGTCGATCTGCTGGGACTGGGTCAGCGTCACCGTGCCGGTCGCATCGACGGAGATCCTGAAGATCTCGCCATGCGAGGCGGTCGAGCCGACGATGTCGTTGCCGACCTTGGTCAGCGTGATCGCTTCACCTTGGCTGGTCAGGCCGGAGGCCGAGTTGGTGACGTTGAGCGTGTAGTTGCTGATCACCGTCGAGCCGGCGCCGTCGGCGCCGTAGCTCGGCGTCACCGCCGCCAGGAAGGCGGCCGCGAAGCTCGCGCTCGCCGTGTCGGAGGCCGGCCCGATCGTCTGGGCGTCCTGCGTCATCAGCGTGATGGCCGCGTCCGCGACCGTGCCGACCGAAGCGGTCGGCGCATCATCATTGAAGGTGATGGTCAGCGTGCCCGGTGCCGTCGAACCGTCCGCATCGGTGATCACATAGCCGAGATTGACCGTCGCGTTGTTCTCGTCGTTCGGACCTTGCGCCTGCAGCACGTTGTCGAGCAGCGTCACCGTGTAGGCGCCGGTCGCCGGATCCGTCACATGGACGGTGAACAGAGCGGTGCCGATGCGGTCTCCGCTGGTGGTGGTGGCCGTCAGCGTGTTGGTGCCGGCATCCCAGCTGTAGGAGACGTTCTCCTGGCCGACCGTGCCGGTGGTGTTGTTGAGGGTGGCGAAGGAGAAGCCGTTGGCGCCTGCGCCGTCGCCGCCGAGGCTGCCGCCGAGCGTGCCCGAGAACGTTGCTTCATTGTTGTCGCCGTCGGTGTTCGGAACCGCGATGTCGCCCGTCGTGCTCGCGGGATTGCCGCCGGCAAGCCCGTCGTCGTCGACCGAGGCCGA
>NZ_LPVS01000030.1:0-409 GCF_014843905.1 Mesorhizobium silamurunense
TGCACGCAAATCGGCAATGACCGGTTCGCCGTGTTCACGACCACCAAGTCGAAGAGCCGGCTGAACTTCCTGCGGCTCCTGCACGGCGGGTCGGCCCGGTGGATCCTGAACGCCGCCTCACGCGCCTACATGCTGGAGCGCGGGCTGCCGGTGATCACGACGGATCTTCTGCATGCCGGGCGCGAGCCGTCCGGGTTCGAGGACGTGGCGTCATGGGACGCCCATCTACTCGCCCATGGCCTGGAGCCCAAGGATGGCCCTCTGGATCCGTTCCGCATCGCCAGTGACGGATGGCCCTCTGGATCCGTTCCGCATCGCCAGTGAAGGCGCGTTGTGGGGCGGTCTGACCGAGGCAAAGGCCCTCGACGGCACCGTCATCCTCAGTGATGGGGCGGGCCAGTTCGCAATC
>NZ_LPVS01000031.1:0-25795 GCF_014843905.1 Mesorhizobium silamurunense
GTAGGGAAGCCGCAATACCGGCACATCGACCGGCAGAACGGAACGTGGAGATAGAGTGACACTGGTTCGTCAGCCGGTAGGTCCCCGAGCCATTTCTCATAAGTCTGGGCACCGATCGCTGCGGAGAACTCCGGCACAGTCGGATAGATGGTGTACCAAGGCAGGCGAGCCTCGCGATATTTTGTCAGGATTGAGGTCTGCAACAGTTTCCTTCCTATGCTGATAACCATCATCCTTACCGCTTCGCTCTCCTGTGTCTCTGCGTTATGTCAAATCATTCGCTTTGGCGCGAACCTTGTATTTTGCCAATGGGAATGCTCACGCGGGCGATGTCGCCGATCAGTCTTGGCTGGATGGCGAGGGTATGAACACTTGGCCGGTCAGCCATAAGCGCCATCGCTTTCCCGCCGAGACCATCTCGCACGCCGTTTGGTTCTGCCATCGCTTTCGCTTCAGTCTGCGCCTGGTCGCAGAGATTCTGCTGGAGCGCGGCATTGCCATATCCCACGAGACGATACGGCGTCGGGACCAGACTTTGCTCGCCAGCTGGCTCGTAAGACGCCCTCGCGTAGCGATATCTGGCATCTCGATGAGCTCGTGGTATCGACTGCCGGCCATAGGCATTGGCAGTGGACCGCCGTCTATCAGAACGGGAATGTGCTGAACGAGATCGTCCAGGTCCGCCGCAATGCTAAGGCTCCCAAGCGCCTACTGACCGGTTGCTGAAGGCAGGGCTGCGCCCTCAAGGGGCATGATCATCGACAAATCGCGCTCCTAGGTGGTGCCGCAAGTCGAGCATCGCTCGCACAGGGGAACTTAACAATCGTGCCGAGAACTCGCGAGGCATGCGCCGCCCTGTCGGCGCAGTCGAGAATGGACGACACTTCGAGCGAACACATCAGCTCATGTGCGTCGCGCGCGACAAGGGCGGTTTCGAGATCATCCCTGATCTCCGCGAGCCGCGCCTGGCCGATCTGCATCCTGGCCGTCGTTGACCAGCCACCTGGTCTTGTATTCCAGCTGGTTGGGCGGGATGCCGTCTTCACGCCGCGTCGGTGCCAACACGCGCTTGCGCTCCGCCTTGACGAACTCGCTGTCGAAATCCGGAAGATTGGTTTCCAGCGCGACTTCGGCAGCGTGCTCGCCGGCGACGGCCCCATTGGTGAAGGCGCCGAGCATATAGTTGTGTGGCACGCTCGCCATGTCGCCGCGGCGTACCCCTTGCCCGACTGTAGTTCGTTGTAGAATTCCTGCATCATCTGTCCAGACCAGTAGTCGCTTCGATGAAGCGATTGCCTTCACTGTTGGCGCTATAGGCTCCGAACGGACCGGCCACGTAAGCGCAAGCCGGGCCGTTATAGTCCTTGATCAGCGGATTGATCTGATAGCATTCGAGATTCGCGAGCGCGGCACCCGCATGATAGGCCATGGCATAACCGTCACCGGATTGGTCGGATTCTCATAGGTTCCGAAGAGATAGCCGGCATGCGGCAATCCGAGCCGGCCCGCCGCGCCCATGCAGAGGATCACGGTCTTGGCACGCAGCACGAGGAATTCAGCCGTGCGTTGTGGCGCCCGCGATCCTGCCGTCGTTGGCAGTCAACAGGCGCGTTACCATGAAGCGGTTGGAGACCAATATCCTTTTGCGCCTGATCTGACGGTAGAGCGCCTTCTTGACGGTATCGCCATTCGGCATCGGCAGCTTGTCATAGCAGCGCGAGGCATATTTGAAGACCGGCGCCTGATCGACAATGCCGTCATTGGCGATCGTGATGTCCTTGGTGTATTGCTCGGGCGTCGCATATCCTGGGACGACGGCGTTGTTCAGCCCGTCCATGCCCATGCAGATAGCTCCGGAACTCTTTCACATTGGCCTTTTCGAGCAGGACGACATTCAGAGCGGGATTTTTCTGCTTCGCCTTGAGCGCCGCCATCGGTCCGGCCGTGACGCGGCAGTGACCTTGAGCTCAAGAGGTATCACGGCGTTCCCTGATGGTTCGCCCCATCTTAGGGATCAGCGGAACATGGACACGCAATAAATTGCCTGCGTTCAGCATGCTTATTGAAACCGCGACAAGTCCGGCTTGCCGCATTGCGTCTGAGGGGAGCCTCGAACCGACAGCTTCGCCTTTGCACTTGCCGAAAATCCGTGGACCGGCATCCGCCTTCCATCTGCATCGCAGCAGCCGTTATCTTCTGGCTCTGATTAATGAGTCCTGGCCCCGGTTTGTCAGTGGCGAAAGATAACACTTATAAAGGATTACCTGACATCGTCATCTTGTGCACTGCGCCTCATCAGGGTGATTTCACCAGGAATGCTACAGGTACTTATGCACACGTATTGGCGGGTTAACGTGCTGCATCTCCAGAACAATATTCTCGAAATGATCGCCAGGGGCGAAACGCTCGAAGCGACGACGGACCGTCTTTGCCGCCAGATCGAGAAACTGTTGCCGGGCGTCTGGTGTTCCGTTCTGCGCGTTGACGGTAATGGCTTGTTGCATCCCCTCCCAGGTTCCAGCTTCCCGAATGAATATATGGCTCTTCTCGACGGCCTGATGATCGGCCCGCTTGTGGGCTCCTGCGGCAGTGCGGCCTATCTCGGAATGGCCGTGGCTGCGAAGGACATCGCGACCGACCCGCGCTGGGTCAGCTTCAAGGAGCCAGTCCTGGCGCTGGGCCTGAAGGCCTGCTGGTCGAGCCCGATCTGCGACGCCGCGGGCGCTGTGCTCGGCACCTTTGCCCTGTACTTTACGGAGAAGCGCGGCCCCACCCCGCGCGAGGAGGAGGTCGTCGCCTCGTGCACCTCCCTGTGCGCCATCGCGCTTGAGCGTCACCAGCGGGTCATCGAGGGCGAGCGCGGCGCCTATGTCGATGCCCTCACCAACCTGCCGAACCGGGCGAGTTTGGACGTCGCCCTGGAGCGGCTGTCCTTTGGCCAACCTAGCGCCTGGGCGGTCCTGATCATCGACCTCGACAACCTGAAGACCATCAACGACACTTTCGGCCATGCGGCCGGCGATGCTTTGCTTCAGGTGGTAGCGTCGCGTCTCGCCGAAAGCGTGGCGCCTGACCGTGTGTTCCGCATGGGCGGCGACGAGTTCGCTGTGATCCTGCAGCGAGCCGGAGCGCCCGCCGACATCGAGAGCACGGCGCGTCATATTCTCGACACTCTGGCTGTGCCCGCCGACTGCGACGGGCACATGATCCTGGCACAGGCTACCATCGGCGGCGCAGTGCTGTCGGCGGGGGACGTCGATGCGAAAAGCGTGCGCCAAAACGCCGATTTCGCGCTCTACCACGCCAAGGAAACTTCGCGGGGCGGCTTCGTGCTGTACTCGCCGGGAATCGGCAGCGCAATCAAGACCCGAATCGAGGTTATCCGCGATGTGGACGCGGCGTTACTGGAAGGGCGGGTCGACGCGTTCTATCAACCGATCCTGCGTCTTGATACCCGCGCGATTGTGGGCATGGAGGCGCTTTGCCGCCTTCGCAAGCCGGATGGCGAGGTCGTTTCCGCCGCTGCTTTTCATCAGGCGACCTCCGATGTCAGCGTCGCCTCGCATCTGACGGAACGCATGATGGCGATCGTCGCAGCGGACGCGCGCTCGTGGCTGGATCAGGGTATTCCGTTGCAGCATGTCGGCATCAACATTACCTCAGCCGATTTTCATAGCGGCACGCTTTACGCGCGTCTCGAAGCCGCCTTCGGCCGCGAGAACGTTCCGTTGAAGCATATCATTTTGGAGGTAACGGAGTCGGTCTATCTCGGCCAGCGCGATCCGGTCGTCGCTCGGGAGATCAAGGCGTTGCGAGCCCATGGCCTGCGTATCGCACTCGATGATTTCGGGACCGGCTTCGCTTCGCTCACGCATTTGCTGACGGTGCCGGTCGATATCGTCAAGATCGACAAATCCTTCATTGATCGCCTTGTCCAGGGAGATCCGAGCCTGGCCATCGTCGAGGGCTTGGTTGGCATCGCTCGCAAGCTCGACATCCAGGTCATCGCCGAAGGCATCGAGAACGAAGCCCAGGCCGTTTTACTTGCAGAGATCGGGTGCCAACTCGGTCAGGGGTATCTGTTTTCGCAAGCGGTACCACGTCAAATAGCGAAAGACCTTTTGAAGCGGTTCGGGCGACCACCTGCTGAGGAAACCAGGGTGGCGAGCGGCATAGCGAACCCAATCGATCTGATTGCCTGACAGAAATCCTTCCTGGGATAGCTTAGGTTGGGCCGAGGTCGTGGCGACCATCACCGCCGCTGCGAGTGCTGCGATTTTCATTGTGTCTCCACTCTTCCGATCTTAAGCGCGGCCTCTTTCATACCCCTCCTTTGTCCGATGGAATGTGACAGAATGGGCTGCAATTTGCTGACGCAGTCGGAGCTCGCTGGACACATGCTCAGCACGACATGCCCTGCAAGCAGCACATAGAATTAGCGCGCCTCGGACTCCCGCTCGAAGATCGGCGACTCCTTCGCAAACCGTACGGACCGGGGGTCCTTGAGAACGCTGTCGAGTTCCGCGGAGTTCAGGCCCCCGAACAGCGACAGTCGCGCGATAACCGAGCGGTCAAGCGGCAAACTCAGCTCCTCATGACTCCACAGCGGCGCCAGGCGGTCCAGCTATATTTCGCGCACCAGTTGCGCCAGCGCAAATCGCTAGCCCGCGCCGTGGGCCAGAAAATTGCAACGGTTGAAGCCGTGACGCACTCAAGAAAGGACTTTCCCATGAAACTTCGCCTGATTACCGCCGCCGCCGCCGCCCTGCTCGCTCTTGCCGGCGCCGCAAATGCCGAGGAACACATTGTCCAGTTGCTGACAAAGGGAGACGAGGGTTACATGGCCTTCCAGCCCAATTTCATCAAGGCGGCACCGGGCGACACGATCAAGTTTGTGCCTGGCGACAAGACCCATGATGTCGAAACCATCAAGGGAATGATCCCTGACGGCGCCCAAGAGTTCAAGGGCAAATCAGGTGAAACGACCACCGTCACGCTGACGCAAGAGGGCGTCTACGGCGTGAAATGCAATCCGCATTACGGCATGGGCATGGTGGCGCTGATCGTCGTCGGCAAGCCCGTGAACCTCGACGCGGCGCAGGCCGTCAAGCATATCGGCAAGGCCAAGACCGTATTCCCAGACCTGTTCAGCCAGGTGACGAAGGCGAAGTGATCCCAGGCGAAGGCCGGACGACCGAGAGGTCCGTCCGGCCTTCGCCAAAGCCAGAAGGCTCCGGGGATCCATCGGTCGCTTCAGCACCGCATCCTTTCCACCCTTGCCATCCGGGCGACCAAGAGTTTGTTAGGGCCAGAAAGGAAGGTCCGCCTACTGCCGATAGGCCGGAAAAACCGCGACGACAGCCAGCTACAACTTCGGAAAATACGTAGCACGGGCTTCCCCTCCGGACACGGGATACTTCCCAGATCGGCCACGTCAACCTCTCCGAGGCGTCCTCGCTTCGGTTTGCCCGTGTCGATCTTCTCAGCCTTGCGAAAATCACTTTGTCCGGATCTGATTGGCAAGCTGGCGCCCGGGATCACGACCAGCTTCGCCACGACCGAGGCGTGGCCCTCCGCCCTAACGATGACGCTTACGGCCTGGGCCAAGCTCCAAGAGCCGCATGCCCGACCTCGCTCGTGACTATTATGTCGGCGTCAGTGGGGCATCTCGCCTGACGTACCGAGACGGTGCCGCCGCAAGATGTCTCAATCTCGAGGTTTCTTAGCAAACAAAAGCTGTCGCCATTGAACGAAATTGTCGCGTATCGAACAGACGAACCACATCCTAAACGTTTGCTTTTCGTGTTCAGCTTGACCCTCAAAGCCAAAAAGAATGAAGCGCGACCAAAGTGCGCCGGCCAACTTGGGGGTCAGCGCGCAGCTACGTCTTGGGATGGCACGTCATTTGCACAGTCAACTTTGGAAGCCGTTGTGACGGTCTACCCAGAACTAGCGGAGATGACCATAGCGATTGGCTCAGTGCTGAATTCCCCCGAGGCAACCGAAGACTTTAGCTGAAGAGCTGCGTCTAGGCGCAGCGAGCCGAGGCATAAGAGCTGCAGTCATGTTGCGCCTTTTTGAGCCTAACTCAGATCGGCTCTCTAGTGCTCCAGGTCATGTATGAATTCTACAACTCACCTAACCGTACGAATGCCCAGTACTGCAGAAACCAATCTTCGTTCAGACACAAATAGGACAGATGTCAAAAATCTTACGTTAGCTTCGTCAACTTTGTTCTTGAACAATTTTCGTTCTTTGACGTCCTTCCCTCCCTTTTTAATCTTTGAACGGAGATCAAGAATGAACATCACGAGCATTCTTCTCGGCTCAGCTGCGGCCCTGATCGCAGTCTCCGGTGCTCGCGCCGCCGACGCGGTGACGGTCGCCGACCCGGAACCGACCGAATATGTCAAGATCTGCGACGTCTACGGCGCCGGCTACTTCTACATCCCCGGCACCGAGACCTGCCTGCGCATCGGCGGCTATGTCCGTTATGACATCGGCGCTGGCGACACGGGATCGTATGACCGCGCCAGAACCTCGGATGCGAGGAATGGCATGGATCAAGGTACATGGCGAAACAACACACGCTTTACCTTCAAAACTTGGACAGGCCAGGAGACCGAACTCGGCACTTTGAAAACCTATACCGAAACCGGCATGAACTTCGGTAACCGCAACGCTTACTCGGGTCTGGACAGTCCTCAGAACTATGCCTTCAACAGTGGCATCAAGTTGACTTTCGCCTGGCTTCAGCTTGGTGGCCTCCGAGTTGGTAAGGACTGGTCGGCCTTCGACACGTTTATTGGCTACCCTGGCAACGTCCTCAATCAGATGGCTGTTCCGTACGGCGACTTCGATACCAATGTGGTTCAGTACTACTTTGACGCCGGTAACGGCTTTTCGGCTTTGGCTTCACTCGAAGAGGGCTCGGGCGTGGTCGGCACTATCAACAGCTATGTTCCGCACGTCGTGGGCGGCGTGAAATACACGCAAGGCTGGGGCGCGATCACCGGTGTTGTCGCTTATGATAGCAACTATGAATCGGTGGCCGGCAAGGTCCGCGTCGACTTCGATGTCACCAACGAACTGTCGCTATTCGGGATGTTCGGCTACGGCTCCAACGGCAAGCTAAACGATGACGCCACTAACGCAATCGACGCTCATGGTCGCGGCTTCTACAAAATTTGGGGCGGCAACTGGGCGTTATGGATCGGAGCTACTTACAAGTTCAACGAGACAACTTCGTTTAACCTCCAGGTCTCGGGTGATCAGCTCAAGAATTATGGTCTGGCTGCAAACGTCGCCTATACGGTCGTCCCAGGTTTCACGGTTATAGTCGAAGCCGACTATGACCACTATGGCAACTTCGGCGTCGGCATGGTCGGCCCTTCCAACGCAAACTGGACTGACGCCGACAAAAAGAACAGCGTCGGCGGCATCCTCCGTTTCCAAAGCTCATTCTAGCCTTTGAATGAGCAGCTGAATCTCGGCGTCCGATTGAGCGGACTTATTGCCGGATCCGTTTGAGCGGTGTTGCGAGATATCATGAAGAACTCGAATTTGTCAGATCTCGGCATATAGTGCGACAGACAGCTCGCTTTCCATGAATTTACCTCCTGTGCTGCTCTGACTGGCCTTGCAGCACGATCTTGAAGATTACAGCAGCGGTGGACGGTCTGGCGAAAGTCCCATTGTTGAGAAGAACTCGTTCCACGCCTCATCATCGCCAAGTTGATCAGGAACATGGTTCTCCTGATGGACACTGCAGCGCTCTGGGAGCGGCCTTGTGAATTCCGAATCATCGTATGGGTTTCCGATGGCGCGAAAAAATGCCAGATGGAAGCTTGAGTGTCCCAACTTTTTCTCAAGTAGAGTGATCATCTCCTGGAGACCCTCTGTTCCAAACGGCTGCCCACGCTGCCGATCACCTGGAGCATCCGTTCCAGAGACATAGCGCACAAACAACGTTTTGCGCGTCCGAGCGATATCAAGCATCTTGTTGTATTTGTAAATCAGCTTATCGCGACAAGACCGTAAAGACTCCGGCGTAAAAATCACTGCGTTGGACGTTTTTCTATCAAACTCATGATGGTAGATAATACCGTAATTCTCGCAAAGAGCAGTTGTACCATTGAAGCACGCTGATACACGAAGCCCAAATTGTGATCCATCGTCCGCCAATATTCGTTCGATGGAGGCTACAGGCGTCACAAGCCAATCAAAACAGCTACTCGGGCGCCTTTTGAAATATCGTCTAATTTGGTTGGCAGGAGTGCAGTCCGATCCAAGGCTAAAGATCGCTTCGTAAGACATCGTTCCGGTCCTCATGCTGTCTAATCAGAATGAAAAAAAGGAATGGTGCATTTCGAAAGATCCGCCAAATCGATTTTTTTGATGCAGCCCATCCACACTATGGATACCAAGCACGCAGCATCAAATTGAGCCAGGCGGCCATGAGCGGCATCGCGCGGCTATGAACCTGTTTCCGCGACAAGCTATTTACGGAGGGTTCGTTCCCCGCCGACATGGTTCGGCCGATGAAGGCAGCGGAAGGCGAACGCGATCGCGATCGGCGGCTCGCTGGCCGTGCGGGCGTGATGACATCAGTGAAGAAGAGCCTGCGTTGCAACAGATCCTTCAAAGAAATTCATAGACTCTTAGCAACTCCAAACCGCTGTGAATGGTACGCTTATCGCAACATCTGAGGTTAGCGGGTCAAGACGCGTGGTGCCGCGACCAAAGAACAGCATGCAATCTCTGGTTTGAAGGAAATGGCAAGAATAGAGCTCATATTGGTTCTTCGAACACCGCAATCGTCGGCTCGAAACAATTCATGCTTACAAAACAAACATGTACCCTCGCGACCAATGTGAGTATCTGTTCGCTTGAAAGCAAAAACATAATTCGGGCGAAAGCTGTAGTATCTACGGAGAACGCCAAATGGCAAAGTCAGTAGGACAAGTGCCCAGTCTTTCTATGTGGCTTGAGGCTGGCCAATGATGACACTGGTCAGTCGCCTACGGACGGCGGCGCATCTTGATCGCCTTCGAATCCTGGGCCTTTGCGCGCATGCGGACCTAACTGTCTGCCAGCTAGCGGAGATCCTGGGTCTGCGTCGCGAGCACGTTGTGCGACACGTACGGCTGCTCGTCAGAGCCGACTTTCTTTGCTGCAACGAACAACGTCCGTGGGCCTCGTACCATCTCAAAGCAGGAGGCAAGGACGGTGGGCTGGTTCAATTGTTGATCGATCTCCTGCCACACCACGATGGCTTTCATAAACGAGACCTGCAACGCCTCGAAGCAATGCACAACGCGCGGTCGAAGGGGACCGCCTGCTTGATCGTGAAATAGATCAATCCAATGGGAGCCTAACTGCCATGGACAACTCCGCCGTCGGCGCGACCGCGCAGCCCGACACCCTCGGACGGTCTGCCTTGGCCGCAGTCGATTACCGCGTTCACGAACTGCTTCTAAGACAGGAGCGGCAGGAGCGGACGACGCTCAAACTCATAGCCTCTGAGAACTTCGCCTCTTCGGCCGTGCTGGAAGCGACCGGCTCGATTTTCACAAACAAGTACGCCGAGGGATACCCCGGTGCGCGCTACTACGCGGGAAACGAGATCGTCGATGAGCTTGAGAACCTCGCCATTGAGCGCTTGAAAACACTATTTGGCAGCGAACACGCCAACGTCCAGCCTTATTCCGGCTCGCCGGCCAATCAGGCTGTCTATCGCGCACTTTTGAGCCCGGGAGACAAAGTAATGGGCTTGCCCCTCCCCGGTGGGGGTCATCTCACCCATGGATGGGCCGTCAACTTCTCCGGCACTGATTATAAACGCGTCCCCTATGGGCTGCACGAACAGACGCAGCAGATTGACTATCACCGCTTGCGCGAGACGGCCAAGCGGGAACGGCCGAAGCTCATTTGGGTCGGCGGAACTGCTTATCCGCGTGTTTTTGACTATGCGGCAATGGCGGAAATCGCTTCGGAGGTGAACTCCTATCTTGTGGCCGACATTGCGCACATCAGCGGCCTGATTGTGGCAGGAGCGCATCCGAATCCGGTGCGCCATTGCGACGTCGTCAGCAGCACGTCTCACAAGTCAATCCGCGGTCCCCGCGGTGGCTTCATTTTATCAAGGAATGATGACCGCTATCAAGCGCTGTATCATTCGAAGAGCAAACACAATCTCGCCAAACGTATAGACCGTGCGGTGTTCCCTCTCCTGCAGGGCGGACCGCATATGAATATCATCGCCGCGCTAGCTGTCGCTTTGCAGGAAGCCGCGAGCCCGTCCTTCCGGACTTACGGTCAGCAGGTCGTCAAGAATGCCAAGGCGCTGGCCCAGGCGCTTCTGGAGCGAGGCTATGACCTGGTCACCGGGGGCACCGACAATCACATGCTGATCCTTGATCTGCGCGATCGACCACTGTCAGGCAAAGCCTATGCCGAACGATTATCGGAAGCAGGCATCATTACGAACTTTAATATGGTGCCGGGCGACCAGCGGCATCCGGCGCTCACAAGCGGCATCCGCTTGGGGACACCAGCGGTGACGTCCGTGGGCATGTGCGAGGCGGAAATGGTGCAGATCGCCACTTTCGTAGACTTGGTCTGCCGACAGCCCGATGATCCGGATGTCCATGCCTGCGTGCGAAGAGACGTTGCCGACTTCTGCGCTGCGTTCGAGGTCCCTGGCATCACCAACAGGAAGCCGGGCTAATCAAAATGCCCATCCAACTCCAGCAACCCGAAGCGAGGGCCATTCCATGACTAGGCAGTTCGTGTTTTCTTCCGAATCCGTCGGCGCGGGACACCCGGATAAGATGGCAGACAACATCTCGGATGCCATCCTCGATGCGATCCTCCGCACCGATCCGAAGGCACGCGTCGCGTGCGAAGCGTTGGTGAAGACAGGGATGGTCGTTCTGGCTGGCGAGATCACCAGCGATGCGCAGATCGATTACAGCCAAGTAGCCCGCGATACGATTGTCGATATTGGATACGATGACGATGCGATCGGCTTTGATGGTCGGCGTTGCGCCGTCGTTTTGGCTCTCACCGAGCAGTCGCCCGACATTAGCCAGGGCGTTGACGAGGGACGAGGGCAGGATCTCGAGCAGGGAGCGGGGGATCAGGGCCTCATGTTCGGGTTCGCATGCAGCGAGACCGATACACTGATGCCCTTGCCGATCCAACTCGCCCACGGTCTGACGAAAAGACAGGCAGAGGTCCGCAAAGCGGCACAGCTGAGCTGGCTGCGTCCGGACGTAAAATCTCAAGTGTCCATCCGCTATGAAGGTTTGCGCCCGGTGGCGGTGGATACCGTAGTCCTGTCGACGCAACATGCGGAGGAGGTCACACAAGAAACAGTCCGGGAAGGCGTCATCGAGGAGATCATCAAGCCGGTCTTGCCGCCCCACTTGGACACGACGGGGACCAGGTTCTTGGTCAATCCAACGGGGCGGTTCGTAGTCGGTGGGCCGCGCGGCGACTGCGGCCTCACTGGACGCAAGATTATCGTCGATTCCTACGGTGGGATGGGGCGTCACGGCGGCGGCGCCTTTTCGGGGAAGGACCCATCCAAGGTTGACCGCTCGGCTGCCTATGCGGCCCGGTATGTCGCGAAGAATATCGTGGCTAGCGGACTTGCGGAGGTCTGCGAGGTTCAGCTTGCCTACGCGATCGGTGTGGCCGCTCCGGTTTCTGTCCTGGTCAGCACTTTCGGGACCGCGAAGATCGTGGAAGAAAGAATCGAGCGGCTCATTCTTGAGCTGTTCGATCTCAGACCTAAGGGCATTATCAAGATGCTTGATCTCTTGCGTCCGATTTACCGCAAGACCGCCACGTACGGGCACTTCGGCCGCGAAGAACCTGAGTTCACCTGGGAGAGGACGGACAGAGCCGACGACTTGCGGCGCGAGGCAGGGCTCGCCGCCGCGCGAGGGCCGACGCCGGATCGATCGCTATGCGGAAAGTCCATTCCAACTCCCCAGACTCCTGCCCGGCCGGCATGGCAGAAGGCCAGCGGACCGTTGAACGGAGACTTTGATGCCGGAATATGACGTGCTTTGCATCGGCAATGCCATTGTCGACATCATCGCGCAGTGCGACGAGGCTTTCCTCGAGACCAACGGCATCATCAAGGGCGCGATGAACCTCATCGACACCAGGCGTGCCGAGCTGCTCTACAGCCGCATGGGCCCGGCGATCGAGGCGTCTGGCGGCAGCGCCGGCAACACGGCCGCGGGCGTGGCGAGCTTCGGCGGCCGCGCCGCCTTCTTTGGCAAGGTGTCGAACGACGCGCTCGGCGAAATCTACACCCACGACATCCAGGCCCAGGGCGTCGCCTTCGATACGAGGCCGCTCAAGGGCGAGCCGCCGACCGCGCGCTCGATGATCTTCGTCACGCCGGACGGCGAGCGCTCGATGAACACCTATCTCGGCGCCTGCGTCGAGCTCGGGCCGGAAGACGTCGAGGCCGACAAGGCGGCCGGCGCCAAGGTCACCTATTTCGAGGGCTATCTGTGGGATCCGCCGCGCGCCAAGGAGGCGATCCGGCAGACCGCGAAGCTGGCGCATGCCGCCGGGCGCGAAGTGTCGATGACGCTGTCGGATTCGTTCTGCGTCGACCGCTACCGCGACGAATTCCTCGACCTGATGCGCTCGGGCACCGTCAATATCGTCTTCGCCAACAGCCACGAGATCAAGTCGCTCTACCAGACATCGTCGTTCGACGAGGCGCTGGCGCAGATCCGCAAGGATTGCCGGATCGCGGCCGTGACCCGCTCGGAAAAGGGCTCGGTCATCGTGCGCGGCGACGAGACCGTTATCATCGAGGCGACAACGATCACGGACCTGGTCGACACGACAGGCGCCGGTGACCTCTACGCCGCCGGTTTCCTGCATGGCTACACGCAAGGCCGCAGCCTGAAGCAGTGCGGCGATCTCGGCTCGCTGGCGGCCGGGCTGGTCATCCAGCAAATCGGCCCAAGGCCGAGGCAGAATTTGCGCGAAGAGGCTGAGCAGGCGGGGCTGATCCATTCCGGACATTCAAAGGACTAGTAGCCTACTTCCCGTTGTGCAGGCTATGCGCGCACGCACCTGCCGAGCCTCGTCCTGACGCAACGCTTTGATCCATCCACGCCCGCGCATCGGTCTTCCTGCCAACACCCCAAAACCATGCGGGGGCTATGCCACCGAGACCCCAATTTCCGGCAAGCCGAAACGCTCTAAATTTAACATCCGCTAATCTAAGTCTAGTCGCATCGGCATCGCCGTCGGCGTTGGCGGCTTGGCGCGTGCATCGACAACCGCAAATCGCATTGATGCGTTCGACCGGCCAGGCGTTTGCCCCTTCGGCCTCGCCTCGCCACTGCCGGTCTATTGCGATGTGCCGCTGCGCGCCTACGATCAGTGGTGCCGGCGTCCGGCGAAACCAAGGCAGCGGTAAAGGCGCCAAATGGTGCGACACTGCCAAATTGCGGACCTGCGGCGTATGCAATAATCGACTGACAGCGATGGGCGGCAGCGCCAAAGCGCAGTGACAGGCCGTTAAGAGCCGGGCAGCGTGCCCGTCGCCGACATCTCGAAGACATCGAGCAGGATGGCCAGCCCGACGCCGCACGCGGTCAGGATAAGGCCGGCCATGAAGATGCGGTTGGCGCGTTCGTAAATGGGTCGGCGCAGCGAACTCATGTCGAGCAGCAGGGACAGCGCCCGCATCTGCAACGCGATGCCGACCAGGATCGGCACAACGGCGAACAGATCGTAGAGCCGCCATGGCACGGGGTTCGCCGCCCAATGCGTGACGAAGCCGAGCGAAAAGGCAAGCAGGATGCCCACGACGGTGATTGTGCCGTTGCGGAAAATCGTCTCGATCAGCTCTTCCTTCGGATCGTGCTCGTCCAAGCGCCCCTCCCCTCCCTCAGCCGTAGCGGGCCTTTGCACAGTGTGAAACCAAGCTCTCGGGAAATCCCTGTACATCGCCGCCAATTAGTCAAGAGAGCTTCTGGCAAAGCGAACCGGTGGCTGTGCAGGGAATTAGCGGAACTGGGCGGTGAAACGCCGTTGACTTTGGCACAGACTGAGACCGGCGATCGGGGCCTTGTGCCCTATCGCCCCATATGGGCGCTCCTCGTTGTAGTATCTGCGCCAATCCTCCAACTTTTCGAACCCCTTTGGTCTGACTCGCGCCAGATGCCTAGGATGATGCCATCGCAACGAGCTGGCAACGGAAGCATTGTCTGCGCTTTGGGATCATGCCAGGCATTGCCTTCTCAAAGAGGTCGCGATCGTCTCGTCCCAGTAATGGTCGCAATCAAGAATGATTGCGACTTTCCGTAGCCAGCTCCGGCCATTTATTTCCCTAAGATCTGCGATGCAGGTCGAGGCGTTGTCGCCGTTTCGGCGGGTAAGATGGGCAAGACGACCTCGGGTACCTTTCCGGTCAGCGAGTTAAGGAAGGCAACGAGCAGGTCGACTTCTTCTTCCTTCAATTGTTCGCCGAGCTGCGTAGTCCCCATGATGGCGACGGCCTGTTTTAGATCCCAAACCTTACCCGGATGAAAGTATGGCGCTGTGAGTGCTACGTTGCGCAGCGGTGCCGCGCGGAAAACATGGGAATCGTCAGCTGTGTTGGTGACGGCAAAGCGGCCCTTATCTTTTTCCGGCAGGACCTCGGCGCTGGGCTTTTCCATAAGGCCGAATTGGTAAAAGTCCTGCCCACCAACGTTGACACCGGCATGGCAGGACGAGCACCCTTTCTCAATGAAAAGCGCCAGGCCCTGTTTCTGTTCGGAAGTCATGGCGGCGTCATCGCCATTGAGGAAGGCGTCGAAGGGGGCCGGCGTGACCAATGTCGCCTCAAAGGCTTCAACTGCCTTGGCCAAGTTGTCGAAGGTGACGCGATCGGCCTCACCTGTGAAAGCTGCATTGAACCAATCGACATATTGCGGCATCGACTTGAGCGTCGCGATCACTTGATCTGGTGTGTGGGCCATTTCGATACCGGCTTGGATCGGTCCCTTGGCCTGAGCCTTCAGGTCTTCGGCGCGACCATCCCAGAACTGCGCGATGTTGAAGACAGCGTTCAGTACCGTCGGCGCGTTGCGGGGTCCCTTCTGCCAACCATGGCCGATCGAGGTTTCAAGATTGTCGTCGCCCCCGGTGGCCAAGTTGTGGCACGAGTTGCACGACAAAACGCCTGACGCCGAGACGCGCGGATCGAAGAACAGTGCCTTGCCGAGGGCGATCTTTTCCGGTGTGATCGGGTTGTTGGCGACTGCCGGCGTCGTGGATGGCAAAGCCTTGAAAGTGCCCAGTGCCGTTTCTCTGAGGTCGGCGGAAATCGGTTCCGCAGCAAAAGCAGTGACGGCCGGCAAGGCGACAGCCATCGTAGTGAATAGCATTTTCATAAATGATCTCCGAGCGTTGTGCACGGAAGCCATTGTGGGGTATGCGGTTCGTGAACGCCCTGCGCTAGATCAACGGCGGGAGAGGACCGGACCTGACGGCCAGACTTCGATCGGCCTGCCATTGAGTGGCGGAAGCCGCCACCAAGGCTGTGTCGATCGTCCGACCGTGGATCCCAACCCGTGGCCGGGCGCCATCGCAATTTGCTCGCGCTGGCGGCCTGGTTGGTTCCCTGGGGCGTGGCGAATCCCCACGACAAATGCCAAGGCAGAAAGCATCATGGAGACCATGAATGGCTTAAGCCGTGTATCCGATGACATACGAAGCCTTCAGCGGCGCGAAACACCTTCGGCTTTTTCATTTTGCAAAATTCAAACGGAGGGGATCGAGAATCAAAGCAAACTCCGACCCAGCACCGAGCGGGTCAACGTGCACGACGGTGGGATGCGGCGCTATAGACCTCGATGCTGGACAAGCATCGCAATAATCCTGTTCGAGACACTTGTTGCTTTCAGCGGCAACCGCCACTATGAAGCGACGCTTCGCCGACTACGTTTCATGCCGCCCGGAGATTTTCATGACAGAAGAAGCCGACAAAAACATCGACACCCTCATCGAACTCACCGCAGATGTCGTCTCAGCCTATGTCTCCAACAATCCCGTTCCGGTGGGGGACCTCCCTGCTCTGATCGGCCAAGTGCATGCGGCTCTGAAAGGCACGGCCGGAAGCATCTCCGCAGAAGAGCCGATGGTCCTGAAGCCTGCTGTCCCAATCAGGAAGTCGGTGACGCCGGACTACATCGTCTCCCTTGAGGACGGGAAGAAATTCAAGTCGCTAAAGCGCCATCTGTCGACCCACTATGGGCTGACGCCGGATGAATATCGCACCAAATGGGGCCTGCCGGCGGATTATCCCATGGTCGCGCCGAGTTACGCCGCGGCGCGCTCGGCCTTGGCCAAGACAATGGGGCTCGGCCGCAAACCGAAGGAGCCGGAAACGCCGGCGCCGGCGAAGCGGACCCGCAAGAAGGTCGCGGCTTAATTTCGGCAACCGAGATTCGTTCTGGAGCGCGCTGCTGCCATCGGCATGATCTGCGCGGAATATCAAAGGGCGGGAGCAACCCCGCCCTTGTCTTTGCAGACAGCCTGGTTTCAGGAATTCGCGACGGCTTGTAGCAACCTGTTGACCGATTCTCCTGTCAAGCCATGTTCTCGCCCACTCTTGTCGAGCGGGTCAGCCCATCCGGGACGTGCCGCGTGCTTCCGGCTCTTGCGGGACGCAGCCGAAAAATCAGCCAGCCTTGCTGAGGCAGGCGTTGCACGATGGCTGGGTTCTTTTACAGCCGCACAATGCGGCTGTGACGGTGCCATACGAACCCGCTCTCGGCCAAAGGTTCGGATCGCCTTTGATTCTGTCAGCGAATTTAGATTTTGGAGGCGAAGCGTAAAACATTGAGCGCGCTGCTCATGCCGCCCCACCAATCGCCGTCCGGCCGTCTATCGCCTTTTACCAAATCTCGACCAGCTGCAGCCTGCGGTCGCCCGGCGGGATGAGCAAAGGGCGTTGGGCAAGTCCGCTTCGTCCTCGCATCCGCCGATGTAGGATCAATTGGCCGCAATGTCTCAGCGTCCTGAGGATGGCGATTGTGGTTTCATGGTTCGCTCTGGAAATTGAAGAAGGCACGCCGCCAAGTGAACCTCCCGTCGCTGCCTTGTTTTGTTGGTTTTTCAAAACGGCTACGCGCTCTTTGTCGGCTTGGGTGCACGGCCCAGCGTCTAGTCTAGCAGCGCGCGATCTGGTCGGGAGGTGTACACAGATTGCCTCGCGATCTTCGATAACTTTGGACAACTCTGGCAACTGATCAACCACGCTGCCGAGGCCAGACCCCCGCGATGTCACATCTAGCCAGGTGCCGTTGCGCGCCTCCTCGACGTCGGCCCGCCAAGCTCCCCTCGCCTCTCCGCGACCTCCACTGCGAATAGCCTGGCGGCCAGCTCCCTTCCGTACCAGCCAGGCTCGTTACTCTCTGCTCGTTCAGCGTCGACCCTGGCCCGCCTGTCGACGACAGCGTTCTGCGGCGACCATCATCGTTTTCATCCAACCCTCTTAGTGCCGCGGCCAATTCGAGAAGCTTCCTAATCCCCCTCCGCGGCACCCGCTTGTGTTCCGCACGAGCAAGATATCGGCGCAAACGCTTCGCGTTCGGGGGTCTCCGATGTCCGACAATGTCGGATACGCAACACAGCAGAGCCCGATTTATGACGCTGCCACCAACGGTTTTCTGATTTGGCACGGTACATGCGCGGTCATCCGCAAACGCGTCACTGACCAAGGAGAACTCATGATCATCTCACCAAAAAATACTGCCGCGGGCCTCCCAGACCAATCCGAAGATGATGCTCGAGCCAGGCCTGGCAACACGAAGACGGTTGCTCATCCGGCTCGGCATTGCGCGACGATCCACCTTCTCGCGCAAGAGGAGACGGGGACGAAGCCCCTTCAAAATGAGGAACAAATCACTTGGCCTCAAACCTTGCCTGTCGACCCGCCACCACAACGGGAGCCATCGATCGAACTTCGGTCTCACTGGCTGCGCAGGGCATTCATTGCGACCGCGTTGGTTCTCTCGGCAACCGCTCCGGTTCTGGCCGATAAAGATGACGGCAAGGTGACAGATTTTCTGCTCGACAACGGCATGGAGGTGGTCGTCATTCCCGATCACCGTGCGCCGATCGTTACCCATATGGTGTGGTACAAGGCCGGCAGCGCCGATGAACCAATCGGGAAATCCGGCATCGCGCATTTCTTCGAGCATCTGATGTTCAAGGCGACGACCAACCACGCCGCCGGCGAGTTCGACCGCGCCGTGTCGGCCATCGGCGGTTCCAACAACGCCTTCACCTCCTATGACTACACCGCCTTCCACGAAACGGTGGCGCCGTCGGCGCTCGGCGAGATGATGGGCTTCGAGGCAGACCGCATGCGCAACCTCATCCTCAACGACGACGTCATCACCACCGAACGCGACGTGATCCTCGAGGAGCGCCGCTCGCGCATCGACAACAATCCTGAAGCCGTGCTTGACGAGGAGGTCGACGCCACGCTCTGGCAGAACCAGCCGTATCGCATCCCGGTGATCGGCTGGATGCAGGAGATGGAGCAGCTGAACCGCACCGACGCCAAGGCCTTCTACGACAAGTATTACACGCCCAACAACGCCGTGCTGGTGGTGGCCGGCGACGTCGAGCCGGAGACGGTCAAGGCGCTGGCCGAAAAGACCTATGGCAAGGTCGCGCGTGGCCCGGACCTGCCGCCGCGCATCCGCCCCGTCGAGCCGGAGCAGAACACTAAGCGCACGGTGACGCTCAGTGACGCGCGCGTGTCGGTGCCGAGCTTTTCGACGCGTTGGGTGGTGCCGTCTTATCGGACGGCCGAGCATGGCGAGGCCGAGGCGCTCGACCTGCTGGCCGAGATCCTCGGCGGCGGCAACCGCAGCCGGCTCTATCAGCAGTTGGTGGTGAAACAGGGAATAGCCACCGAGGCCAGCGCCTCGTTTCAGGGCGACATGCTGGATGACGCCCAGTTCACCGTCCACGGCTCGCCGCGCGGCGGTGCAAGCCTTGCCGACCTAAAAGCCGCGGCCGATGCCGAAGTCGCCCGCATCGCCAAGGATGGTGTCACCAGCGAGGAGCTGGACAACGCCAAAGACCGCTATGTCCGCACGTTGATCTTCGCCCAAGACGAACAGGACTATCTCGCCAACATGTATGGCTCGACGCTTGCCATCGGCGGCACCGTAAAAGATGTCGAGGAATGGCCGGACCGCATCCGCAAGGTCACCCCCGATCAGATCAAAGCGGTTGCCGCCCGCTATCTCGTGTCCGACCATTCGACTGCCGGCTATCTCTTGCCCAAGACGGAGAATTGATGTGACGATGAACCAACACCGTGCCGCCTTTGCACAAGCCCTGCCTTTTCCGCTTTCAGCGGCAGAAGGCAGCGTCGCGCGACTCGCCACCCCGCTGGCCATCCTCCTCCTCGCCATCCTCTTCCTCATCCTGCCGGCGCTCAGGGCCCATGCGGCGATGAACATCCAAGAGGTGAAATCGCAAAAGGGCATCAACGCCTGGCTGGTGGAGGACCATACGGTGCCGATCATCACCATCCGCTTCGTTTTCGACGGCGGCACGACGCAGGACCCGGTCGGTAAGGAGGGGCTCATTCATCTGATGACCGCCCTGTTCGACGAGGGTGCCGGCGATCTCGACAGCGAGGCCTTTCAAGTGAAGCTCGACGATGCCGGCGCCGAGATGAGCTTCGACGCGCAACGCGACGGCATCCATGGCTCGATGCGCATGCTTTCGGACCAACAGGACGCCGCTTTCGATCTGCTCAGGCTCGCGATCAACAGGCCGCGCTTCGACCAGGAGCCGGTCGACCGCATCCGTGCCCAGCTCCTCTCCGGCATCATTGCCAATGAGCGCGACCCCGAGGCGATCGCTCAGCGCAAATGGCTGCGCGCGATCTATGGTACGCATCCCTATTCGAGGCCGGACGAAGGTACCAAAGTGAGCCTCGCCGGCATCACGCCGGCCGATCTCGGCGCCTTCCACAAGGCCATTTTCGCTCGCGACGGGCTCCATGTGGCCGTGGTCGGCGACATTGACGCGACGAGGCTGAGTGAAAAGCTCGACCAGCTGTTCGGCGATTTGCACGAGAAGCAGACGCTCTCCCCCGTTGCCGATGTCGCCGCAAAACTCGGACAGCAGGTGGAGGTGAACTACGAGCTTCCGCAGACCTCGCTGCAATTGGCTTTTCCTGGCGTCGGACGCAGCGAGCCGGATTTCTTCGCCGCGCTGCTGATGAACGATATCCTGGGCGGCTCGCCCTTCACGTCGCGCCTGTGGGAGGAGGTGCGGGAAAAGCGCGGCCTTGCCTATGGCGTCGGCTCTTATCTGACCGGTTACGAGCATTCTCATGAACTGCTGGTTACGACGGCGACACGCTCGGACCGCGTCGTCGAGACACTGAGCATCGTGCATCAGGTAGTGAAGCAGATGGCACAGCAGGGGCCTACGGAGGCCGAACTCGAGGCGAGCAAGAAACATCTGATCGGCGCCTATGCGATCAACAATCTGGATTCCTCCAGCTCGATTGCCTCCACGCTGGTCGAGCTGCAGCTCGACAATCTCGGCATCGACCACATCGAGCGCCGCGCCGCCCTCATCGATCAGGTGACGCTCGAAGAGGTCAAGGCAGCGGCGAAGAAGCTGCTTTCCGCCGATCCCTCCATTATGGTGATCGGCCCGCCGCTCGCGGGCAAAGGGTGAGTACAGGACCCGATTCATCTCCCTTCTCTCCTTGTGAGGCTTTTTCACGGGGAGAGGTGCGGTTGGTGCGCAAACAGGCCTTTTACCCCAGAACACTGACAAACCCCGTCGATTTTCGGCGGGGTTTTTCTTATGAGGTTGGCGGGTCAGAATTTTCGGGTATCGACGGGGTGCCTACCTCATGCGAAGCCGGGTGTTGGCCTTAGGCCGAGTGCCATGGCCCCCCATGCGGTCTGCCGGTTCGTGTCGATGATTTTCGGCTAATAAGAACCGCGAGCCGTCTTCTTGAGAATTCAAGTGGCCTCCCATTCCAGTTTGGGGACGGTGGCCTACCAGCTGTCTGGCCGAGGCCCTATAAGGAACCCGGACGTCGCGGAATACACAAGCACACTGCTGACAATATACCCGCTGCGTTGGGGAGGAGCCCGCTATTGCCCCTGTGCCTCCCGATGATCCGACACCTGAGATCCCCGGACCTGTTTGGACCCATTGATCGCCTGCCGGCGCTTGGCACGCGGCTCAGCGAGCGGACGTTCGAGGTCCTCAACCCGTCGACGGGCGAAGTGCTGGCAGAGCTTCCTGACATGGGCGTGGAGGAGACGCGCGCTGCGATCGACAGGGCCTATGCGGCGCAGCCTGGATGGGCCGCGTTGACTGCACGTGCGCGCAGCGATGTTCTGTGGCGATGGCATCAGTTGATCATCGACCACGCCAACGATCTCGCCGCGATTCTCACCGCGGAGATGGGCAAGCCGCTTGCGGAAGCCAGGTCGGAGATAGCGCACGCGGCGGCGTATCTACAATGGTACGCCGAAGAGGCCAATCGCATCTATGGTGAAACGATCTCCGCACCATCAACGGACCGTCGGATGCTGGTGATCAAGCAACCGATCGGCGTCGTCGGGACGATCACGCCGTGGAATTTCCCAGCCTCGATGGTGGCGCGCAAAATCTCGCCGGCCTTAGCGGCGGGCTGCACGATCCTCCTCAAGCCCGCTGAACAGACGCCGCTTGTGGCTGGCGCAATGTTCGCCCTTGCGCATCAGGCGGGCTTTCCCGAAGGCGTCGTCAACCTGATCTATGCGTCCGAAGGCGATGCGGTCGGTCGCGAACTCTGCACCAATCCCAAGGTCCGCAAGATCAGCTTCACCGGCTCGACCGAGGTTGGCCGGCTGCTGATGCGCCAGTGCTCGGACCAGATCACGAAGGTCAGCCTCGAGCTGGGTGGCAATGCACCTTTTATCGCCTTCGACGATGCCGATATCGATGCTGCGGTTGACGGTGCGATCCAGGCGAAGTTCCGCAATGCCGGCCAGACCTGCGTGTCGGCAAACCGCATTTACGTCCAGTCGAGCGTTCACGATGAGTTCGTCGAGAAATTCGTGGAGAAAGTCCGCAACCTATCGGTTGGTGACGGCTTCGCTCCCGGAGCGGACATCGGACCCTTGATCGACAGGCATGCTCTGGCCAAGATCGAATCCCATATCGCCGATGCCGTCTCCAAAGGCGGCACAATTCGATGTGGGGCCAAACGCATCGGCAAGCAAGGCACTTTTTTCCAACCGACGGTCATCACCGAGGTCTCCAGCGAAATGACAGTGGCGCAAGAGGAGACATTTGGGCCCTTGGCCCCGATCATTCGTTTCGAAGATGCGGATCAGGTCGTGCGTGAGGCCAATGACACGATTTATGGCCTCGCTGCCTATTTTTATGCGTCAAACCTGAAGCGTGTCTGGCGTGTGGCCGAGGCCTTGGAATATGGCATGATTGGCATCAACACCGGACGCATGTCCTCGGAAGCGGCACCCTTCGGCGGGATAAAACAGTCCGGTATCGGGCGGGAGGGTTCCCGCCATGGCCTCGAGGATTACCTCGAAATGAAATACCTTTGCATGGGCGGCATCTGAAGCGTCTGCTTGCGCGGTTCGCAGATGCGGCA
This sequence comes from Mesorhizobium silamurunense, assembly GCF_014843905.1. Classification (NCBI taxonomy): domain Bacteria; kingdom Pseudomonadati; phylum Pseudomonadota; class Alphaproteobacteria; order Hyphomicrobiales; family Phyllobacteriaceae; genus Mesorhizobium; species Mesorhizobium silamurunense. The sequence goes on from NZ_LPVS01000031.1 coordinate 22,691, forward strand.
ATCGCGCGAGCGATCTCTGAAGACCGCCATCGCAAGATCGCTGCGCAAGGGGTGCCGGCGGGCGGCTCCGAAACCCGTGCACACACAATTTTGACGTATTGGCTGGATGTATCTCGCGACGAGACAAGCGTCCGGATTGTCGGCGAAGAGGGCCGCATGTGACGGAGGATAACCTTGCGAGCGATAAGGCGTTGCGCGAGGACTTCAAGCAGAAGGAAAGTTGCCATACCCGGTTTTCACAGACAAAATGCAAACGGTCCGCGTCAGGGCGGGCCACTAGCAATCGAATTAGGGGTATTAGCCTTTCTTGGTCGTCGTTTGACCAGCAAAGCGGCCTTCATATCCGCGAACTGGGGTACCAAGAGTTTGCTCGAAAATGAGCTGGCAGATTTTCATTCCGGCCCTGAGCTTAACTGGGACCTTATTGTGGTTGACCATCTCAAGACGAATGTTGCCAGCGAATCCCGCATGGATGGTTGGCGCTGTGAGATGAATGCCAATCCCAAGTCGGGCGAGGGAGCTTTTCCCTTCTACCCTTGCCGCAATCCTAGACTGGAATTTCAGTTCCACATATTCGCGTGTCCAAGCTAGGATCATATGGTGGGGCGGAAAATCGAATCCCTGTTCGCCATCGATATCCAGTGGCGTAGTGATTTCTGCCATTACCTCTTCGTGATTGTATCCCTTCTGCGAAGGATCGATGCAGAGGCTGATGCCTGCCTTTTGGTCTTTGAATAGAGTCAGCCGCCGGTCAAGTGTTAGATCGAGACTGGTTGAGCTATAGAAGGAAATGTCGGGGGGCGGGTCGATAATGATCGCCTCGTTTTGCAAGGCGATTTGTATTTCCCTATCTGTGAGTATCATCCCGCGTGATCGCCTCGTTTTGCAAGGCGATTTGTATTTCCCTATCTGTGAGTATCATCCCGCCCCTCCATGTCTATTCTACCAAAGCTTGCGGCACCCATACTCTCCATGAGCCATTAATAGTCTCTCGTGGAAGCTCAACAAGCAGGTCCGAATCACGGCTATTGATAGGATAGCCAATCTCTAATTTATCATCCGTAAGTGAACGCTGATTCACAACCAAATGTTCGGCGCCGGAAGTTGTGTCCACAGAAACCACAACCTCGCTAGGGTGTGTCGCTGGCCCTATCTGCCTAACCCGAACTTTCATCGATTGACCTCCTCGTTAGGTTGCATTGGACTTTTGAACCCAAGGTGAGCTAGGGCGGCTGATTTGCCTATCCATCCCACTTGTTTTCAACAGCTTTCCTTGCTCAGGTTCGCACCGGAACAAAGAGAGAACAATAGCCGTTTTTTGACCCACTCGTCGAGTCACTTTTTGTTCTAGTCTCAGGGAATGCTGGTTAACAGACCATTTCCAGGAAGGAGGGCGTCAAATCTGGATCACCTGTAACCCGTCACCCGCCGGAGACCAATCGCCGGCACTTCCAATTTGCTCTTCGGGTCCTGGCGGCGGACAATTGCTTTCTCAGTTGAACTTGATGCTCGCCTGCACGAACACGCCGTAGCGCTCTGCCTCCCAGTCCTCGACCTGCGGGGAACCATGGCCCGGTGTCTCCTCGAAATGCGCGGTGCCCTCGGTTGCCACCCTCCAGTAGCGGGCGCCGACGCCGATGTTGAACAAATCCGTGACCTTGTATTTCAACACCGCCTCGAGTTGGACCCCATGCCCGTCGCCGTCTTCAGGTAGCGGGTTGATCTTTGGGCGCAGATGGTGCCGATCTTCGCCGTCGAGCCGCGTGAACAGGAACGCAACGTCGCCAGAAAGGCTGAGTCGTTCGGTAAGTTGCGTCTGCCCGGCCAGGCCGAGCCGCAGGGAATGCCAATCGTTGTCCTGGCTGATGAGGCCGACATTGTTCGGGATGGCTCGCGAGCAAAATCGCGTGTTGGTCGCCTGCTGCACGCAACCGAAAGCGTGGTAGCGCTCGTTCCAGAAATTGTAGCCGACAAAAGCACCGATGCGGTAGCCCGGCGTGTTCCAGAAAGAGTATCCCAGATCGGTGGTGAAATAGGTGATGTCGCCGCCGCGCTGATCGGACATCGTGTTCGAATAAGGGGCCCTATTCGGCCAATCCTCGTCGACGAGAGAACCCTCGGTGATCCCGCCCGCGCTGAGGAGGCCCTTGACGAAAATGCCAGTCGGGTTGTGGGTCGCATTGAAGAAGACTTCGCCCGAATGCGCATCGAGACGGTCGTAGGTAAGCCGCGAGACCAGCCGCGTGCCGCTGCGATTGTAAAGGTCCTTCGATGCTTCGCCGGTACTGTACCAATAGCGTAGCCCACCCTCGAAAGAAAAGACTGGGGCCGCTGCCCCGGCTACCAATGCCGGATCGGCGATCACCGGCACGTTGGCAGCGGTCGCGCCCGCCGTCAGCCCACAAAGCGCCGCATATGTCAAAAACAGTCGCCGCATCAGATAATTCTCCTTTGTGTTTCGCGGGTGTCGATCTCGGGTTCTGTCGCCAACTATTCGGCAAGAAGATCGAGGCTTGAGCGCTCTTCAGCTTCTGAGGAGCTCATGATGTACAAAGGCCGCGGTTCGACCGATCGGGGATCCTGCTGTGCGTGCGCTGGTAGGGTGGTGAAGCCACGCCGATCTTTGCTTGCGCTTACCACCACGAGGACATCGCTTCCGCAGCTCGACGCATCGCGCCCCGGAATCGCACGTACACGCTCGGAACCATGCGGGTCTCACCTCCACTGACTCTATCCGGCCGCGTGTCATGGCTGCCGCAAGAAGCGCTTCGTCACAAATCGCTCCCTGCGGGCCGATCAAAGATCTGCCATTGTGTCCGCCGGTGGCAGAATTATCAGAGCAAAATGCGTGCCGATTTGGCGTACTGTCTGCGCTGCACCGGTTCTCCATACCGACGGCTTGGCCCCTCATCCCCTTATGGTCGGTCTTCTGACATTCTTGCCGAGCTTCCGACGCAAAAAAGGTTTGCGGATAAGAATGCTTCCTGAGCAGGCCGAGCAGTAATGCTAAATCAAACCCTTCCGGAGGGTGGGATCAGGCTATATTCTCTTTACCTAGTGGTTCTCGCCTGACATAAGAGTCCGGCTTGGGATTCCCTTTCGCGG